>JANYKP010000239.1 GCA_025358195.1 Cyclobacteriaceae bacterium | reverse complement strand
CTTACTAAAGTTTCCGCCACCCTTCAAAGCGTGATGGTCATGTACGAAAAAGGTCTGATAGACATCAACAAGAAGGCCTCTGTTTATTTACCTGAATTAAAGAATACGAATAAGAAGGACATCACCATTATTGACATGTTGACGCATCAGTCCGGGCTGATACCGTACATGCTACTTTGGCCGCAGACGATGAAGGACAGCGCCTATCTTCAGCAGTATTATAGCTCGGTAAGAAATGCAGATTACCCTCTCCAGGTTGCCCCCGACCTGTTTGCTTCCAGCGCTATCAGGGACTCCGTGTGGGGTTGGATCAGCAAATCCAAAATGCAGGATAAGCCCACGCGTACGCCCTATGATTACCGCTACAGTGACCTTGGTTTTATAATTTTCCAGCGAATGACAGAACAGATACTGAATCTGCCACTTGATGATTTCCTTCATCGGAATTTCTACGAACCCCTAGGTGCTTACACCACGGGCTTCAATCCCTTGGACAGGTTTCCAAAAGAACGTATTGCGCCAACGGAAGAAGATAAGCTTTACCGCAGGTCCACTGTCGTGGGCACCGTTCACGATGAGCGGGCAGCTATGATGGGAGGCGTAGCTGGTCATGCAGGTCTGTTTAGCACGGCCAATGACTTGGCCAAACTTGGGCAAATGCTTTTGCAAGAAGGACATTATGGGGGTCACACTTATTTCAATCCGAGAACTATCAGACTTTTCACGGCAAAACAATTTGAAAAGAGCCGCAGGGGGCTGGGATGGGACAAGCCATTGCAAAGTGATTGGACGAGTCCGGTGTCCTTCATGGCTTCACCACGCACGTTCGGGCATACAGGCTTTACCGGTACCTGCATGTGGATTGATCCTGAATTTAACCTGGTCTATATTTTCTTATCCAACCGGGTTTATCCCGATCGCAACAACAAATTGCTCACCGACAATATCCGCTCGCGTATCCAGGAAGTGATTTACCAGGCCATGTTTAACTACTGTGCGAATAAAAATTGAAACCAAATTACACCAAAGTTGGTTTAAACACCCAAACCCTAACCTGTGGAACAAATAAAAATAGGCATCGTCTGTTATCCTACCTTCGGAGGTAGCGGCGTGGTGGCCACCGAACTCGGTAAGGCCCTTGCGAAAGAAGGTCATAAAGTTCACTTTATTACCTATTCTCAGCCCAGTCGCCTTGATTTCCTGAATGAAAATCTTTTCTATCATGAGGTGGACTTCCATTCCTATCCGTTATTTGAATACCCTCCGTATGAACTGGCACTTGCCAGTAAGATGGTAAGTGTCGCCAAAAATGAACATCTGGATTTGCTGCATGTGCACTATGCCATCCCACATGCTTCGGCAGCCTACATGGCTAAACAGATTTTAAAATCGCAGGGAATTTTTATTCCAGTGGTGACAACGTTGCACGGTACCGATATTACGCTTGTCGGCAAGGATGCATCCTATGAGCCCGTTGTTACCTTTAGCATTAATCAATCCGACGGGGTAACCGCCGTTTCAGAAGACCTTCGAAAGCAGACTTATGAATATTTTAAGATCACCAAAGAAATTGATGTCATCCCGAATTTTATCGACCTCGATAAATTCAAGAAACAGAAAAAAGATCATTTCAAAAAAGCAATTTGTCCGAAGGATGAAGCACTGATCGTCCATACATCGAACTTCCGGAAGGTGAAGCGCATCGGTGACGTAATAAAGATCTTTGCCAACATTCATGAAGAAATCCCCGCCAAGTTACTGATGATCGGCGATGGGCCCGAGCGAACCAAAGCGGAAGCCCAGAGTCGTGAATTGAATATCGAGAGTGACGTTCGGTTTCTAGGCAAGCTTGAATCGGTTGAAGAAGTCTTATCAGTAGCCGATTTGTTTCTAATGCCTTCTGAGAAAGAAAGTTTTGGCCTGGCCGCACTGGAAGCTATGGCCTGTGAAGTGCCACTCATTTCTTCCAACGCCGGCGGATTACCCGAATTGAATGTACAGGGCGTAACCGGGTTCCTTAGCACCGTAGGCGATGTCGATGACATGACCCGGAAAGCATTATTTGTACTTGACAAAAACAACCTCCCGACTTTCAAGGAAAATGCACTCAAGCGCGCGAAGGAATTCGACATTGCAAATATCCGTCCGCTCTACGAAAAGGTATACCAGCGGGTACTG
>JANYKP010000237.1 GCA_025358195.1 Cyclobacteriaceae bacterium | reverse complement strand
ACAATGCTCGCCAATTCCGTTATACTCGCCGCTGATCGAAGCTTGACCGATGATAGTATCATCTCAAGCGTATTGCGTGGCAAAAAGGAGGATTATGAAATTTTGGTGCGCCGCTATAACAACCTGTTGTATAAGACGGCCAGAGGGATTCTTCATGAAACAGAAGACATTGAGGACGTGATGCAGGAGGCTTACATTCGCGGATACGAAAAGCTTCATCAATTCAGGAAGGAAGCCCAATTTTCTACCTGGCTAACGCGCATACTCATTAATTGTGCCTTTCAGCATGCAACCAAATTGAAGGGGAGGAAACATCTTGATATAAATGCGCTCCAGGAAGAAGATAGCGGGAGTCTGTTCGAAATCCCAAGCGAGTCCACGGCGGAAGTGGGTGAAAATCTTAAGCGGGCAGTGGAGGCAGCCATTGATCATCTTCCTTCAAAATATAGAATTATTTTCGTCCTGCGGGAGATCGAACAAACTTCGGTATCAGATGCCGCCATCATACTCGGGATATCGGAAGAAAATGTAAAGATCCGACTGCACCGGGCGAAGATCATGTTAAAGGATATGCTTCGTTCTGAATTGAGTTCATTGGAACTGTTTGTATTTCATGCCTCCCGCTGCGCGCTAATGGCTGCACGTGTGATGAAGCAAATCAATCTAGTGTTAAGTTGATTTGACAGCGTCACCTCAAAATAATTCGTTATTAGTCCTGACTTTGCCACAAAAGCAATTTAACCTCCAGGTTTGTAGTTAACAAACCCCAAAGGGGTGACAGATCATAACACAGGGTGAAGCCCTGTGGATAAAACAAACAAAAAAATGAGCTCATGGAGGGTACAAAGGAAATCTTTGAACTTGAAAAAGTAGGATTAGCCCCCCTTTTTATCATTTTTACGAGCCCATTTACTTTGCTATCGTCATTCAACATTCTTGTACTAATACTCAATGGAAAAAAACACCCATCTCCTAGCTGCCGAGTTATCCCTCAAGCCTTCTCAGGTTCAATGTGTTGTTGATTTGCTGGCAGACGGTGCTACCATTCCCTTTATCGCCCGCTACCGCAAGGAGCTAACAGACAGCCTGGACGAGGTGGTTCTCACTTCTATCCGGGACCGGCATGAGCAATTAGTGGGGTTGGACCGGCGGAAGGAGGCAATCTTGAAATCTATTGAGAAACAAGGCAAGCTTACTCCCGAACTCAAAAAAGCAATTGATGAAGTAGATATACTCGCAGATCTTGAAGATATTTATCTGCCATACAAGCCCAAACGCAAAACACGCGCCACCATGGCAAAAGAAAAAGGCCTGGAGCCACTTGCCCTCAGTATTTTTGAGCAAGGAAATATCGACGTCGAAAAAGTAGCAGCCTCGTTTATTAATATTGAGAAAGGAGTGGCCACCCGGGAAAAAGCACTCGATGGCGCCAGGGATATTATTGCCGAATGGGTCAGCGAAAACCAGGAAGCACGTAAGGCAATACGCGAACTTTTCTGGAAGGATGGGATCATAGCGTCGAAAGTAGTAAAGTCAAAAGCAGAAAGTGACGAGGCTCAGAAGTTTAAAGATTACTTTGAGTGGAAAGAGCTTGTGAAGAAAACTCCTTCCCACCGGATGTTGGCCATGCGCCGGGCTGAGAACGAAGGGTTTATTTCCCTGGATATTTCACCCAATGAAGACCTGGCCGTTCAGACGCTCGAACACCAGTTTGTGAAATCATCCAGACCGGCCGGAGAGCAAGTCAAACTAGCCGTTAAAGACAGTTATAAGCGATTATTAAAACCTTCGCTGGAAAGCGAACTACGTATAGCAACAAAAATGATGGCCGACCAGGAAGCCATCAAAGTTTTCTCCACCAACCTGAAAGAGCTGTTGCTGGCTTCTCCACTTGGGCAAAAACGCGTGCTCGCCCTCGATCCCGGATTTCGTACGGGGATAAAATTAGTATGCCTTGGCGAACAGGGCGAACTTCTTTTCAACACGGTCATCTATCCAAACGAGCCACAGCGTGAGATAACCAAGTCGACGGCGATTGTGGCAGGACTTTGCGATAAATTCAAAATCGATGCGATCGCTATCGGCAATGGCACCGCCGGTCGTGAAACGGAGGCGTTTGTGAAAGGGATTGGGCTGCCCAAAGAAATCATCGTAGTGATGGTGAATGAAAGCGGCGCATCCATTTATTCAGCTTCCGACGTTGCACGGGAAGAATTCCCCGATCAGGATATCACTGTTCGAGGTGCCGTTTCTATCGGACGCAGGCTCACCGACCCGCTTGCAGAACTGGTGAAGATCGATGCGAAATCCATTGGAGTAGGCCAATATCAGCACGATGTGGATCAGGCAAAACTAAAAGCCGGTCTGGATGACGTGGTGATGAGTTGCGTGAATTCGGTGGGAGTGGAAGTGAACACTGCCAGCAAGGAACTGCTTTCCTATGTCTCAGGGCTTGGACCACAACTGGCAAAGAGTATTGTCGACTACCGCAACCAACACGGCGCGTTCAAAGATCGCAGCGCATTGCGCAAAGTTTCCCGTCTCGGCGACAAAGCGTTCGAACAGTGTGCCGGGTTCTTACGGATACGCGATTCAAAAAATCCACTGGATCGAAGCGCGGTGCATCCTGAAAGCTATTCTATCGTAGAAAAGTTTGCAAAAGACCTCGGTTGCTCTATAACTGACCTAATGACCGATGCCCAATGCCGCACGGGCCTGGATCTGAATAAATACATAAGCGATAAAGTAGGTTTGCCAACATTGACCGACATCGTAGCAGAATTAGAGAAACCCGGCCGTGACCCACGTGAGAAATTCGAAGTCTTCAGTTTCGAGGAGGGTATTCACGAAATCAACGATCTCAAAGTGGGCATGGTACTCCCGGGCATTGTTACCAACGTTACCAACTTCGGAGCATTCGTAGACGTTGGCGTACATCAGGATGGCCTTGTACATATTAGCCACCTGAGTGATACGTTTATAAAGGACCCCAACCAAGTGATTGCCGTGCAGCAGAAAGTGCGCGTAACAGTGATGGAGGTTGATGTGACAAGGAAGCGGATCGCATTGTCCATGAAGCTTGATCCGTTTGGTGGCGGTGCTGAGAAACCACGGCAAAAAGAAAGGGCAGGGAGCAATCAGAAAACGACTCAAGAAGAAAAACCTCGCGTGAAGACGCTTGTAAAGGAAGAAAGTATGGAGAATAAGTTGGCGATGTTGAAGGAGAAGTTTAAGAAGTAAAAATTAGCCATCCGTACCAAAGATTACTTCCCATTCGATTCGAATAGACGAACAAGATAAATAGATTTGGCTAGGACTAATTTTTGCTTAATTGATGTCTTAGATCATTACTAAAACGCAATAGGATTACTTCAAGCTTTCTTGGTGTGCTGCCAAAGTCGTATCGGTAGAGCGCTATCAGTTTTGCCAGGGATACAATCTTGTCCTGTGGGGTCAGTTTGGTGAAAGCGTTTGTTCCAATGATGTTCAATAAAAAACGCTGTCTTTTTCTTGCCTCACGGTGTTTTTTACTAAAGAACCGTCTTCTAATTTTTCGGATGATTTGCGGGATATCCATATTATCTTGATTTTAGAGTTACTGTTTACTAGTGCGTTACTTGTTGAATTAAAGAACCTGGGCCAAACAGGAATAAATTCCTACTCCTGCAAATAGAAGGGCTTTCATCGCGGCACTAACCGCTTTTGTTTTGAATCTGCTATTGAGTGTCATAGGCTTGTTGTTTGAGTTATTTTCTTTGCTTTCGATGATATAAAGGTGGCTTTGTTAGCGTTGCCATAAATCAGCGAAATTCTGATTTGGAAAAAATCAGGAAAATAGGAGAAAAGGCCCCTTTTCCCAGCTTTTAACATTGTTTGGAGCCAGCCAAGAGAATCCATTCCAACATGATAAGAGGTAGCGTAAGGGAAAACCCTGATGGAGATAAATTTTGCCGGGGGATTATTTGTTAGCATTCATGGGAGTCCTAATGAACCCGTGCTTGAGCCGGTATTCGGCGCTGAGTACATACCTGAATCATATTTAAAATTAGACCGGAATGCCATGACCAAAACGATTCATTGCTGACAGATTCGTCATGAAAGGATCCAACCTCGGGAGATATTCTTTTGATAAATTAATCAAGCATGATTTAAGCTAAAAATAAAACCTGACCATACTCATTTTGCAGCTGTATGGCACAAGATTTATTGATGGTAGACAGGATTGATTGTGGACTACAAAGGTTTGCAGCTCTTTTCAGACCGGTGAAACAATCGGTCTTTGGACAATGGAAAAAAGGAGGATCAAAAGTGTCAATGAGGGTTTATTGGGGATTCACGGGAAGTCATTTGGGTGAGGTGAGAGAAGGGTCAGGGGAACATCAACCGTCAACTTGTTTCGAAACTAACATCATCAACATCGGGAAGCAGCTAGCCTGCATACCGAAAAGTGGAGGCATTTCCCCTTTATTGGGAAGTATTAGGTGTCTACCGGTTCTTGCCATGCTCATATCCCTATTGTTTACAGGGTGTAAGGTTACCAATCGGGCCGTTGACCGGCAATCTTTCGCTCAGGACTATGGGAAAATCAAAAAAAACAGTCAGCTGACTCGCTTTCAGGATTCGGTCATGCGAGATCTGGGCTACTTAAGTATAAGCACCGACAAATATCTACATGCTCTTAAACCGGGAAATCGTGATACGACAAGAATGGATCCCGATGATTTCGTCTCATCAAAATATTTTGAAGACCTGAAAAGGAAAAAAGTAACCTATTCCAAACTTCTGGCGGAGATCAACGGCTATGAGACAGCACTGACGAAGGCGAAAGCCAATACGTTGAAAGTGGGTACTGAAATTGAGCGGAGATGTCTCGGTTACCAGAAGGCCGTGGAAGCGAACCTGGACAGCGTTAGCGGATTGTTTCAATACCGATTGACGGAACTGGAACAGCGAGACAGTTCAACCATTTTTACAATTGTTATCACCAGGAAGAATAATTTTAAAATCGAAGATCTTTCCGTTAATGTTCTATTTTTTGCCAGCAATTCGAAGATGTTGTTGTTTGATTTCCCGTTAGAACAAAAAGGACGCATTCAGGATAGTGTCAAGATCAGTAAAACACTGAGTAAAAAGGATTTTTCAAATCCCTCGTACGATTACTTCAGGAGTATTTTGGACGGCAAGGATTATGAAATGAAGTTTGTCGTGCATAAAATGACGTTCGGAAATAAGCCGTATATAAGTCCGTATAATTTTTATTACCACCGGCTTAAATCATTTTTATGGGGAGATGGGGAGTGCCCCTATTTTTCAGAAGCTGAGACAAAGAAGTTGACTAAATCATTCCAAAAATATGTGAAGGAAGAAGGAGCGCTGATAGAGAAATACCCAATTCTGTACGGCAAACAAAAAATAAGCCGAAAAGAATTTGTTAAAATGTTTAACGGCCGCTGACCTGAATCTGGAAGTAACTCGTAAAATTCAATGTGTAAGAAGCTAACAAAAGAATTGGTCAAATTTCTGACGCCTTTTCCCAATGAGGTAAAGGAAATAACATTATGGTTAAGGGGCTTTGTCTGGGATCTGCATCCCGAGGCCAACGAACTTATTTATGACAACCCCCATGCCCTCACTCTTGGTTGGTCACCGACTGATAAAGTTGGACACACATTTTGCTCTATTGCCGTAGGAAGGACCAGCAAGACGGTTCATTTTGGATTTTACTACGGTTCTCAAACTGCCACTCCGGGAAAAACAATGTGGGGAGAGGGTAATCCATACCGGTACATTTTAGTTAGAAGTAAGGATGAATTCCCCGTGAAGGACATTATGAAGATCCTAAGGGATGCATATGACAGTTCGTTATTAAAAGTTAAGGCGCAGGACCAGCCGCCACGGGGCCAGACAATTACTAAACTGGCTTCATCGTCAAGATTGACAGCTGGGAAAAGGAAACGATAGCCCTTATTTCACCCCTTTATCAGTGACATAAAGTGATGTTGACCTTTGTAAGGTCCCATCCGGGTGGCAACTTATATGCAAACGAATGCACGATGACCCACGAGAGGAGGTATTTTTTGATGCTTGTAGAGACCCCTCACGAAATAATGGAAACAATAAACTGCTGTTATTCTAGATGATAGCATTCTTATCTTCTTAATTAAGATTAACACAAATCAAAAGCATCCATTGGAATATGACTTCAAGCTCAAGCGTTGACACTGACGCGAATGAGTTTAATGATGTCCACGGACTACGTTAAGATTCCAACTTTTTCTATACAAAGTGGTCATACAATTTTTTTTAATGATCTGATTAAACCATTTTTGATCATATCATTAACAACTTACTGATGAGTAACCAATCCAATCAAATTGTAATCGACTCCTCCCAATCTGAAATTGCAGAGATACGGACCAATCTTGTCAAGAACCATCGGTCGTTGTACTCCCGGAAAGCATTCAAGGCCCATTCCGTCGTTGCAGAATTTGACTGGACGCAGATCCATTCAAAACCAAGCTACCTGACTGTTCAAATCAGCGAAAAGGAACACATTGAACTCGTCCCCACCTATCTGGAATGCATCAATCACAGTTGCGATCCTAATTCCTTTTTTGACACGACGAGCAAGCAATTGGTATCCTTGAAAGACATTGCTGTTGGCGAGGAGATCACCTTCTTTTATCCATCCGCTGAATGGGATATGGATCAGATTTTTCAGTGTGATTGCGGATGTTCGAATTGCCTGGGTGTGATAAAGGGCGCGAAGTACCTGGATGATCGTTGTCTTAAAAATTATCGCTTTACCGATTTTATCAAACAGAAGCTGACTTCGAGAGGTGTTTAATCCCAGCGAGTCGAGGTCATTGTGAAATCAGTAAACGACATTATAACGCACTAGTAACATACCTCTTTGCGGGGTAAATTCGGCCAGAAAGGGGCTTTTGTCTCTGGTTCCTTGTATATTAGTCCTTGACCTGATCAGTTCAGCGCGTTTGCGTTAGAACCCCGAATGAAAAAATCGTTGGTCTTGTTTGTTGGCTTGCTCCTTATTGACTCCTGTGTTGACAGGATAACTATAGATATTAACGAGGACTTCGCTAAGGACCTGGTTGTCGATGGGCTGATCACCGATGAGCCAGGACCGTATACCGTGAAAATTAGCCAGGCCATTAGAATTGATGCCTCCTTGCCAAGTGGACTTCCCGTTTCAGTAAAAACGGTAACCATGTTTGATGACGCGGGCAATTCAGAGGTGCTGGAACAAAAGAACCGCGGTCTCTACCAGACGAAAGTCAACGGGATGCGGGGGGTCATCGGGCGGACATATTACATCAGCATCGAAACCAATGACGGGTATACAATCGAATCCTTGCCTGAGAAAATATATCCGGTCGGCGCCGTGGACAGCATTTATTATGAATTTGAAAGCCGTCAGCCAGAGGATGCGCCGACAGAATATGGTTATCGGATCTTCATAGATGCCCATAGTACCGCTGGCAATGATAATTACCTTCGCTGGAAGTTCGTTGGTACCTATGTCGTCGAAACGTTACCTCAATACAAGTACTGCCTGAGTGATGCCTGCAATGGCTCGTACTGTCCCCTGGATTGCAGCGGATATGCCTACGTTGGCGGTGAGCTCAAAAAGGGATACGCCTATAATCCAAAGACTCAGAAAGTGGAGTATGTGATCGGCAGAGAATGCACGTGCTGCAGGTGCTGGGTTACAACGCCAGAGGATATCCCCAAGGTGAATAATGGTGAAATTTCCAGGGAAGGGAAATTCAATAAAGTCTATATGGGGCATGTGCCTGTCAACTATTACACGTTTTTTGAAAAATATCGCGTGGAAATCATACAGATGAGTCTTTCACGGGCTGCCTTTGATTATTGGAGATCGGTCAAATCCCAGAAAGAAGCGGTGGGCAGTTTATTTCAACCCATTACCGGAAAAATCCCGAGCAATCTTTTAGAAAAGACCGGCTTCCTCGCAGTTCAGGGTATTTTCTCTGCCTCCGCGATTACCAAAAAACAAATCTACCTCGACAAAAATACGCACCGTGCAGAAATCTACGTTCCGAAAGACTGCGTGCGGCCACCCCGGGAAGGAGCGGTAGGAGAGGATTGTCTGTTTGCTTTTCCTGGACAAATCACTACACGCCAGAAGCCACTGGATTGGAGAGACTAGCATGCAATTAGGCGAGCAAGTTCGTAATCCGCTATTGAGTGGGGTCAAATCATTGCTTGCCCCCAAAGGAACAGGAGGCCTTCGATCCTGATCATTTATTACTAGATTTTAATGCCGGGATTGCTAAGGGCTACTATTGTATAGGTTGAATGAATCACTTATATATATTAGCTAGTAAAGCAGTTAAGTAATGACTTATCAACGGTGCTTATTGATCATCATCACCTCGCACAGATCATTATAATCTTAGATGAGTACTGCTTATGAAGCATCACTTCATTATAAACTTGAACATTTATGCCAATAAACTTTGAGCAAACGCTGTTAGTATCTATCTTTCAATGTTTTATAGCGATACTGACGATCAGTAAACTAACCGAGTGTGGTAACACCGATAGATTTTTATCAACGTAGCATCAATAAGAAGATCAGGTTTACCGACAATAAGGATGACTATTTGTTGTGGGTAATTGCTCCCTACCTGGAAACCCAAGATCCAAACCTTAAATACTACTACGATTACACGCAAAGCATTGCCGAGTATCAAAAAGTGTTTTCCGAGATCGGATGCGAGTGGAAATGGGTCAATGTAACGTTCGATGCCATTGAAGCCGTGGTTCTGGGGATCAGTAATCACCCAACCATCAAGACGAGCATTGTCATAAATCTGTGCGATGGCGATGAATTGAATGGCATTCCAGGCCTTTCGGTTATTGATGCCCTGGAGCGCCATGATCTGATTTATACCGGTTCCAATGAATATTTCTATCAGATAACAACATCAAAGATTCCTATGAAGGAAGCTTTTGACAAGCATAACGTATCAACACCCTCCTGGAAAGTAATTGAGCCCAACGAAGCTAACATTCCAGCGCTGTTTGAAGAAGTCGGGGATGTCCTCATTGTAAAGCCGGCAATTTCTGCCGGAAGCCTGGGATTAAGTATTAAGAACGTTGTAAGTAACGAGGCCGAGTTCTCAGCCATCCTTCGTGACATGCAGCAAGGGTATCATGGATGGAAGCTGGACTCCGGTGGCTTATTCGTTGAAGAGTTTATTAAAGGAAGAGAGTTTACCACACTGGTAGTAGGTTCCTCTTCTCATCCGGAGACACTTAGGGTTTATCCCCCGGCTGAGCGCGTTTTTCATTCATCCCTACCGGATACAGAACGATTCTTATCATTTGACAGACTCTGGGAGACCTATGACCACGAAACCCCATTGCCAGATAAAGGTGTTTTATATAACTACTATGAACCTGAATATGAGTTGGTTAGTGGGTTAAAGCAAATTAGCCTCGAGGCGTTCCAGTCCGTTGGCGGCATGGGCTATGGACGTCTTGATATTCGAATGGATCAGGAGTCCGGTAAGTTTTATGTATTGGAAGTCAATGCGCAATGTGGATTGAGTGAAGATGAAAATTATACATCTATCGGCGCTATTTTGAGGTTTGCAAAAAAATCTTTTACATATTTGATCATTGAAATCGTAGAAGACGCATTGATGCGTTATGGGGCAAAACATAAAGCAATACACTAATGAAAATTTGTGTCCTTCAACCGGATTATTCAACAACCAATGTGGATTATAAGAATTACGATCCACCAAGAAATTTGACCAGCTTACTTCCTGATCATTACGTTGTTGATCACGTTTTCTTAAATAAGCTAACGACCTATCGGCAGCTTAAAGATTTAAGCAAGCAAGGGTATGATATCTTTGTCAACCTGTGCGAGGGTTACCTGGAATGGGAGATCCCCTCTATTGATGTTATCCATACCCTGGAATTGCTCAATCTTCCATACTCGGGCCCGAATCCGGTTTTATACGATCCGCCCAAGCCCTTGATGAAGTATGTCGCGTACTGTGCTGGAGTGAAGACACCTGCCGCCGTGGAACTCACGTCGATGGAGGGAATTGAAGAAGCCCTTGAAAAACTCACCTTTCCTATGTTTATCAAGCCTTCCAAAGCGGGTGATAGCCTGGGGGTGGATGAGCATTCGTTGGTGACGACAGAAGTGGAGCTACGTGAAAAAATCCAGGACATCCTTCATGAATATGAAGAAATTCTTGTAGAAGAGTACATCGCTGGCAGGGAATTTACGGTGTTGGTGGCAGCCAATAAGGATGCAAAATCATGTACGGTTTATAAGCCTGTCGAATACATTTTTCCGGAAGGAAGAAAATTCAAGACCTACGCACTCAAGACATCCGAATTGCATCCGGAATCCAATGTGCCATGTCATGACTTTAAGCTGGAGCGAAAACTGAAGTCGGCTACCGAACAAATTTTTACTGCATTTGGCGGCGTGGGCTATGCCCGGCTTGATTTTAGAATGGATGAAAACAATGATATCTATTTCCTCGAGATAAATTTTACGTGCTCAGCATTTTACGAGGGCAGCTATCAGGGGTCAGCAGACCATATATTGAATTATGATCCAGCCGGTAAGGGTGGGTTCCTGAAGCATATTATCGGCGAGGGTATTGCCCGTCATCGTACCAGACAGAAAAAATACAACTTGAAGGGGAGCGGCTTATCCGGGTTTGGTATTTTTGCTAACCGCCCATTGCAAAAGAATGAGATCATTTTCGCCGGCGAAGAATTGTCGCAACGGATCGTGTCCAAGCGTTTCGTGGACGAGACCTGGAACAAGAAACAGAAGACTGACTTCAGACAATACGCCTACCCGATCAGTAAGGAAGTCTATATTCTCTGGGACGAGAACCCGGTGAACTGGGCGCCCCAAAACCATAGCTGCAGTCCCAATACAGCGTACGAGGGATTGAATGTGGTTGCCATCAAGGATATCTCCGAAGGCGAAGAGCTAACACTTGATTATGCAATGTTCCTGGATGAAAGTATGGAGCCTTTTGCCTGCCAATGCGGGAGCGCAAATTGCCGCGAGATGGTGTTTGGCAGAAAAGAGAACTCTATTACCTCCGCCGGCAGGAGTTTAAGAGCTCCTATACTGGCACCGTTGCGTAAGTTTGGTAAAGCATAGTGTTTAAAGTTTAAATTAATGCACAATTTTCCTATGACTTCAAAATTGACAGTAGACAATGACTCAATTGACAAGGGAACACGGTCTTTGTCAATTGGCTGACTTGTCAATTGTCAACTTTCGTGTTTGATTAAGTCCTGGAGAACATTTTTGTATTTATCCGTGGTAATCAGCGTCATCCGTGGCGTATCTTCACGCCATGTCATTGTTTATCGCTTCATTAAATTCTGGCAGTAACGGCAACTGTTACTATATCGGCAATCAGGAAGAGGCCATATTGATTGATGGCGGGATTTCCTGCCGGGAAACGGAAAGGCGCATGAAGCGGCTTGAATTGTCCATGCGGAAGGTCAAAGCGATTTTTATTTCGCATGAACATGCCGACCATATCTATGGCGTCTCCAGACTCTCCAGAAAATACCAACTCCCCGTTTATATTACCGAGACTACACGTAAGGAGGGAAGGCTGATCCTCAAAGAAAGCCTGGCCATCCCATTCCGCGCGTATGAACCTGTCAGAATCAACAATCTATCGGTTACCGCCTTTCCGAAATTTCATGACGCCACTGATCCACACAGCTTCATCGTGGCTGGGAATGATGTCAACGTGGGGATATTCACAGACATTGGTCAGACATGTGAGCATGTAATCAGGCATTTTGAACAATGCAACGCAGCTTTTCTGGAATCCAATTACGATGAAGAATTGCTTGAAACGGGCAGTTATCCCTTGTCGTTAAAAAATAGAATTCGTGATGGGAGAGGGCACCTTTCCAATAAGCAAGCCCTTCAATTATTTATGAACCACCGGCCTGAATGTATGAGCCACCTGTTCTTGTCCCACTTATCGGAGAATAATAATTCGCCAAAAATTGTTAAGCAACTGTTTTCCACGATTGCCGGAAGAACCGAGATAATCATTGCACCGCGCGATAAGGAGACAAAACTTTATCATATCAGGAATACTCCTGGGCATGTGCACAAAGGCTTTAAGCAGAGCTCCCGGAACTCGCACTTTCAGTTATCCCTTTTTCAGTAGTCCTACTATATTTTATTTTAAACATACAGGCTTTGTCATGTTTAAATTTTTTGGGCAAACGCGCACCATAATGTAGCCAATCAGCATCGGTCAGAAATTACACGGATTTGAAATTGCCTTCCCGAGTTTTCGTACCTGGTGCCTGTACTAACAGGTATTATTATTAATTGATCACCGGGCTTCACTTTCTGCAGAATTTCGTCCACAGGGATAGTCATAAATTCCTGGCCAGACTTATAGTCTTCGACCCAGGGAAATAATAACTGGCCAACTCCGACCAAAGAAGCGTGCCGGATTTGAATTCTAAATTTGATTGTTTCATGCTGTTGTGAATTAGCACCTAATCCGGTTAACCTCAAAATACCTTTTGCCGTTATCTCAAGGCTATTGGCTTCAGTGTTTAGAACCTTATCGTTGACGAGCAACTCGATGGTTTTTCGATCCGTTGGATCAATTCGTTCGGCTTTTGAGGGGGAATACAAGGCTAAAACTAAAATCAGCAAAATCATGCAATTGCTTGTACTGATCAGGTTGTGTTGATTTTTCATGGTGTGAATGTTGAGGTGGGCAAACATAGGGGTAATTCTTTCGGTTGAAGTAAAATTCCTGTAAAATGATGTTAATGAAGTGTAAAAGTTTTCAAGGGCCTGTCGCCGAAATATCCGTTGTAACTGTCGGGCGATAAAAGCATGTAAATGGGGTTAAAACATTGTAAATAACACATGCAGGCACCTACCTTTAAGATATGAAGTCAAAGCTTTTAATCACAACCAGCATTGTTATCCTCGCCAGCGTTTCCGCAGGGTTCCTGATCATGAAGAATTACGAGCGTTCAGATAACGTGGAGACCAGAGCAATGCTGGTGATGAGAGCGATCGGACATAAAATACTGCTGCATGCCGGGGACTCAACCTCCAGGATCCTGCCCGTGAAGAAAGTAAGCCCTTCTGTTTTTCAACTTGAGTTTCAGAGCCCATTCAATTTTGTACCGGATACGCTTGTGAGCGTTGTGCACACCAGTCTGGCCTCGGCCAAATTACCACTGCAATACACCGTGAATGTCTTTGATTGTTCCACCAGGGAGATCATATACGGCTACCGGATTGCAGAAAAGACAAATACCCTGGTGCCTTGTCTTGGGCGAGAGCAGACAAAGAGCTGTTATGTGATACAGATTGCTTTTTTAGAAGATCTTTCAAATGATGCCATCATCCGCTACCTCGTCCTATCGGGCGCAGCATTTGCCATGATTGCGTTTGTTCTTATTGGGAGAGCCCATATTATTAAAGGAAGAAAGGATACACTTCCCATTGATGAGGGTATTACACTGGGCAAGTATGTATTTTCTTCGGAGAAACGATTGCTTAGGGTAGGGCAAGAGACGCTTTCCCTCACCGACAAGGAATCGAAATTGTTGAGTGTGCTATCCGCCAGCCTGAACCAGCCCGTTGACAGGGATAAATTGATGAAAGAAGTCTGGGAAGACCATGGGGTGTTTGTCGGACGGAGCCTGGATGTATTTATTTCTAAACTTCGAAAAAAGTTTCAGGGCGACAAGGGTATCAGAATAGTGAGCATACATGGAAAAGGATACAAATTGGAAATTGATTAATGTTCTAAAATTGCTCCCGCACTCCAAATGGTGAACCGCAGCCTGCAAGGGATAGAATAAATTTTGAATATTGAATAAAGAATATTGAAGTCCGAAGTGGAGTACTTCTATATTCAAAATTCGAACTTCAACATTCAATATTCTGCATGGATGTAAGTCTTGAGATCCTAACGCCGACCGTTAATCTAAAACATGGAGAGTAACCCAATACTTATAGGCCACCAGTACCTTGTCTCCCTTGGATAGCTTATTCACATTGAGTTTACTGACGGAAGGAAGCACCAACTTGTTGATTCGCGCCAGCACCTTAAACAGTGATTTTTTCATGACCTACGAAACTACTAAAATTTCATTTGATCTTGAACAAAAATAAGAAAACTGCTCCTGTGAATCTTTCCCTTTCATTTGTGCCCCAGGAATCAGAACTTTGAGCAGATCAAGTCGGGCCAAAGCGGTTGAATGGTGGCGCGACGAACAACTAGGTATACCACCGTGCGCTACTTTTTTCACATTGGCTTTAATGGGTTTAATTACCGTGGCTGGCAACGGCAGGCCAAGGCATTGAGTGTCCAGCACATCGTTGAGACTACGATGGGGCAGGTATTAAAATCGCCTGTCTCCATTATGGGCTGTGGACGAACGGACGCGCAGGTACATGCCAGCCAATTCTTTTTTCATATTGATATAGAAAAGAAATGGGACTATGATCTGATATTCCGGTTAAATAAACTGCTGCCAGACGATATATCCATATTTGATATACTGCCGGTGGACGAGAATCGACATGCCAGGTTTGATGCCATCCAGCGAACCTACAATTACTTTATTCATACCTACAAAGATCCATTTTTGAGTAGTTTGAGTTCTCTATACCTTGAAAAAAACCTGGATTTGAGTAAAATGAAGGAAGCTACCGCGTTATTGCTGCGGTATGATGACTATGGCGCGCTTTGTAAGACTCCCGCAACCTATCGAACAACAATCTGCAAAGTAACGTCTGCCACCTTGTTTGCCGATGAGGCTGGCGACAGGCTTCGGTTTCAGATTTCTGCCAATCGGTTTTTAAGCCGCATGATTCGCATCATCATGGGTAAGCTGCTCGAGATCGGGAGGGGAGAACTCAGCGTGGATGAGTTTGAAAGTTATCTCATCACAAAAAAGACACCGACACTGATTGAGCCTGCTTACCCACAAGGGCTTTATCTTTCCAGGGTTACGTATCCATATTTGGATCTTTCACCCAGAACGGAATTCTCGACCATCCTTCAAAAGCAATTTGATCATTGGCAGGTTGTGTAGCCTCCCACGGCCCCTATCAGGAGAAGATGAGAATGATTACAGACATCCGAAAAACTTAGTTTACGGTATGACGAAGCACCAGCTTTACATCATCAAGGATTCACGCATCAGTGCCGGTGGCATATTGCCAATCTTCAGCAATCGCTCATGGAAGTCGCGCAGAGAAAATGTTGATTCCATCTTTTTTTTATATTCTTCGCGCATTGCCAAAATCTCTGACATGCCCATGAAGTATCCGATAAAGTATCCCGGTGAGGCAGTCGATGAATCTACTTCCAGTTGAGCGGCCCAGGGGAGGAACCCAACCTTGTCGGTCATAAGGGTAATAGCTTCTTCGTATGAAAGTTTTCCAGTGTGCATGCCAACATCGTATATCACACGCGCATTCCGCCACAATCTCAGCTGTAATTGGCGCAAGTGAATTCTTTCGGTGGGGAAGAACCCTGTTTCTTCCATGAGTTGTTCGTTGTACAATCCCCAACCTTCGCTGAAGATAGAAATGCCGTTGTTCCTCCTAAGCGCCCGCGGGTTATGAAGCTGATACAACCCCTGGACGTGGTGACCTCCGTACGTCTCGTGCGGCGCCGTGACGATGATAACACCCCAATCATGCTCGACGAGGTATTCGTGCTTTCGATTGCGATCCCATTGTTCTTCGAATGGATTAATCATCCACTCGGATGTGTACAAGCTGTCCTGATCAGGTCCTTTCGCGCTGGAGAAATTCCCGTAATAAGATGTTTTTCTTAAATACTCCGCACGTGGCACGACACGCACGGATTCTTTCCATGGAATGGGTATCAAATCCAAAGATTTGATATGCGCAGCGGCTTTATCCACCCAGAGTTGATGGGCCTCAATCATTTCGTCATGCTCCGGGTGCTCGTTCTTGATTTCTAGGGCGAGTTGCTGCCAGGTTTTGCCAGGGTCAATTTCTTTTGCAAGGTCCTCGAGTTCTTTCACGGTGCCGTTGAACCGTTCCCAGCCAAAGTTCCAAAGGCTGTCTGCATCATAGCCTAGCAAAATCTGGTCTTTAAGCATTTTGTTGTACGCTTCCTTTCCAATGGCAAAAGCACCCTTTTGCTTCCTGGGAAGTTCATTAATAAGGAATCTGATATACTTCTGCAGTGCTGCCTTCGCATCCTGGGTAGGTTTTCTCAGATGCGTGGCCGCGTCTCCTGCCTTTTCAATAAAATCAGGAAGCTCTTTATCAAATAGAACGCTGCCATTTTCAGCCATGAAGAGGCTTAACTCCTGGAAGCGTGGGACATAGATATCCAACTGCCGGATTCCATTCTCAAGTTGCGCAGGGACTATCAGAAGCTTCTTTTGGATGTCCTTTATCTTTTCATCAACCTCACCCGGTCTGCTTATGATGTTAGAAATCTGAGTGAATGTCATGTAGAGCCGTGGATTCTTCTTCCAGGCCTGTATATTTTCTTGCGCAAGCTCACGGCCCGCCAATATGCTTTGGACAAATTTCCAATCGATCAGGTCGTCCCCTGAAAGCCGGGTGTGATCAATGTTCCTGAGTTTGGTTAGTTGATCTTTGCTTTTTTTCAATTCGAAGGCAAAGGAAGCCTCGCTCAAATCCGAAAGGCTTTCATCTGAATTAGTGTCGCTGGAATTAAATTCTAGAATAAATGCTGCAAGTTGTTGCCTTGTCTTGTTTCTGACGGCTTCAGTGGAGAAGCAACTGTCTAGAAACAGAAGCAGAAATGCTAGGACTACCTGAGAGGCTTGACGCATGATGTTCATTTTTTGGTATAGGCAGGGTTAAGTTAACAATTCTTTCTCAACCCGGCGATACGTTGTCCAAATCCTGTTTAGTGATTTTGAAATGGGACAAAAAAAAAGAAGACCCGCCTGGTCTTCTTAAAAGTTAAATAACGCGTAGGAAATTTTACTTTTTTGCCCAAACCTCGACGACTGCCTTTTCTTTTTCCTTGTGACCCTTCATGTCTCCTTTAATACCATTCTTGGTATCATACCAGAATGTTATTTTGTCGATTACACGTTGGTTGCCCTTTAGATCGATAAGTTTTCCGTCATTGTCTTTCGTTAAAACGTTCGGGAGTTTTACATCCTGCGTATCTCCGTTGGCATAGTGAATGGTAACCTTATGGATGTTAACGGCTCCATTGTCGACCTTAATTTTAAGAGCCGTGTAAGTCTGCTTACTGCTCGCTGTAAACACATCACGGTCCATGGCATAATCCACCACTTTAGTTCCCAGATTGTCCCAGGTAAGATCATTTTGAGCTACCGTTACCTTTGAGAATCCTGTCATAAGAATGGCCATGACAACAGCCACTGCATACCCTATTTTACTAATTTGATTTTTCATAGTCTGTGTATTTTAGTTTCGCCAATCACCATAAAAAACTGTACCATACTGAAAATTGATCAGCCCGTCAATTAGTGAGTTGTATTGGGTATTTTTTTTCACATTTGTGGAATGCCACAAACAACGGGCCTTACCACATAAGCCCTGGATAACCTTAAAGATCCTTACCGGTTGAAGATTCCGATGATCATGAATGCAAGAAAAAGTAACTCCTGATAGTACCTGGTCGCTTGTCTTTTAACGTAGTGGAAATTATTGGCGATTTTTTTCATAAGCAGTCTTGTCATGTTTACTCCCGGAAGATTGCTTGGGCACTTCTCTAAGCCTTTGTTTCA
>JANYKP010000190.1 GCA_025358195.1 Cyclobacteriaceae bacterium | reverse complement strand
ATGTTTTTCAGGTTATGCTCCCGCGCACCGATCACCTCGATGAATTCGTGGCCGGTGAGATCGGAAAATTCTGATTTTTTCTGTGTGCTTGTCGCTTTCGCCATGAAGAACCTGGATTGCCAGCAAAATGCGGGCTAAAATAGTTTAACAAAAATAAAACAAACAAGGTTGGTCAATTCTCTCATAATCGCAGACTGTTCTGATCCATGTCATCAGCAGTCCTTCACAAAAACGCTTTGTTCAAGAACGATAAAGTATATTTAGAAAACTAAACCCACAAAGATGAATCAGAAAGGAATGATTCGTACATTTTGTGGTAAACAAATTACAGGATGAAGTGCCTGGCTACTTTGATTGCCGCCTTTTTTTTCGTCTCTGTTTTCGGGCAGTCTACGCAGTTGATTGACAGTGTGGAACGCGCGCTGAATACGTACGGCCCCGATGATAAAGCTTTCGCACTCTATACCCTCGTCTCTTATTACCAGCGCTCGGACCGCCAGAAGACACTGCAATTCCGGCAACAAGCGCTGCCGCTACTAAAGGATTCGCATCTCAAAGCGCAAACCTATGCCCGGATCCTTGAGGGTATCTACTACACCGGAGTGGGTTCACTCGACAGCGCTGAATATTGGTTTGCCAGTGCCAAAGAGTCAGCGAGAATAATCCATGACAATAAAACAATGGCTATCATTTGCGCCAGTCTGGGCCGAACACTTGTTGCCGCTGGCAAAGAAGAAGCAGCAGTTTCCAACCTGATGGAAGGTTTGCGCCTGGCAGACAAAGATCCCGACCAGGAGCTGGCGATGAAGCTACGTATCAACCTCACCTGGGCATACCTGGAACTGAAACGTTACCGCGATGGTGTGAATCTTGGAAGACATACGCTTGCCTTGATGGACTCCACCCTGCAATGGATGGCCTTGTACTTGTACAACAACATGGCGGTATGTTATGGTGCGCTCAATCAGCTTGACTCAGCGCAATATTTCGTTGAAAAAGGAATCCATGCGGCTGAATTGAATCATGATTATCAATCGTTGGCTAACGGGCACTTTATACTGGGGACTATCTATGCCAACGCCGGCAGAAATGACCTTGCCATCGGCCAATATGAGCAAGCAAAACCCTACCGCGAAAAGGTGGGCAATCCCTTCTTCATCGTCTCGGACCTCTATACGCTTGCCTCCTTGTATCAGAAGACGGGCAATTTTTCAAAGGGTGTACAAACGGGCCTTGAGGCATTGGACATCGCAGAAAAGCATCACTTGCTTCTCAAGTTTGAGAACACGTATCAGGTGCTTGCCATGAATTATGAAGGTCTTCATGATTTCAAAAAATCCAGTCAATATTATCAGTTATGGGCTGCTGCAAAAGACAGTGTTTACAAAAATGCCAACACGCAAGCCATCGCGGATA
Source organism: Cyclobacteriaceae bacterium (assembly GCA_025358195.1). Classification (GTDB taxonomy): domain Bacteria; phylum Bacteroidota; class Bacteroidia; order Cytophagales; family Cyclobacteriaceae; genus ELB16-189. The sequence goes on along the minus strand of JANYKP010000190.1, from coordinate 1,873 downwards.
TGGAAACGAAATATGAAACCGAAAAAAAGGAGCAGCAAATCGCTTTGCAGACGGCTACCATATCTGCTCAGAAAGCAAATATCCAGCGCAATTACATTTTCATTGGCGGCCTGGTGATCGTGGTCGTGCTTGTGGTGGTTATTCTATTCCTCATTCGCAGCGATCTTAAACGTAAACAAGAGGTGCTCAAAAAAGAGTATGAACTTTCGGTGCGTGAAGCATTTATCGCTGCTTCGATACAATCGCAGGAGCGTGAACGAAAGCGCTTCGCTCAGGACCTCCACGATGGCATGGGACAGCTGATTTCAGCGCTGCGCTTCATCGTTGTCAGCCGCGATGCTGTCGTTTCCGGGAATGGAGATGAGCGGATGGCAAAAGCGGAGTACATTCTAAACGACATGCACCGTGAGATACGGGATGTAGCGTTCAACCTGATGCCGCAGACTTTGATCCGAAACGGGCTTATACCAGCCATTCAGGAGATGGCAACACGAGTAAACAGCGCCGGTCAGATAAGGCTTTCCGTGAGCAGCTTCGACATGCCGGAGCGGTTAACGGAATTACATGAAATTTCGCTCTATCGTGTTATCCAAGAATGGGTGAACAACATTCTCAAGTATGCGAGCGCCAGCGTGGTCCAGTTACAATTGGTGGCACATGAAGGTGAGATTTCGCTTACCATCGAAGATGATGGTGAAGGTTTTGATAAACGTGTTTTGGATAACTCTCCTGGGAATGGCTGGAAAAACATTCAATCACGACTGCACCTGATCAAGGGAATGGCGGAGGTGGACACACAACCTGGTCGCAGGGGTACAACGCTGATTGTCCTGATGCAATGGATCGGCCTTAAAAGCAATTAATCAGGCTTTAATCAGGAATCGATCCGGATCCTTGAATTTCAAATTCATTACAAACTCAACGCTTGGATCTATCCGGGCTTGGTTTTTCAACGGAAGTTCCTTAAAGAAAATAAACTCAAAAAAATGGCAAGAACAAATTATTCAATCGGTTTATTTGGGCCTATTTTTTCATTTCCTCTTGAGAAGAATGACATACTTATAAGGATTATAAGGCTGGAAATTTCCATCTCTTTTCAATTCAAAAGTTGTGAGTTTACTTGGTGTACAAAAGTATGTATCGAAGATGATGGTGATGGTTTTGAAAGATCTAGTTTGGAAAATTCTTCCGATAACGGTTGAAAAAATATTCATTCACGACTGAGTTTGATCAAGGGCAGTGTGGAGGCCTATGCGCAAGGGCACAACCTTTATTGTCGTCATGCCGTGGAAGCGGTCTTAAAAACCAATCAGGCCTTTATCAGGAATTGTTCAAGGTCCTTAAGTTTCAGGAAGCCTTCGTAGTAAGCCTTTCCAAAGATCACTGCAAAAATCCCCATGTCATTCAGGCGATGGATGTCATCGACGCCGCGCACGCCACCGCTGGCCAACACTTTTAAGTCCGGGAATTTGTCAAGGATCTCCTGATAGAAAGAGAAGTCAGGGCCTTCCAATACACCATCGCGCGAAATGTCGGTACACTTGGCGTACTTCAATCCTTTATCATAGAAAAACTGCACGTGTTCAAACAGTGTCAGTTCGGATTTCTTTGACCATCCGCGAAACGCCACCTGCTTGGTTTGAACATCTGTGACATCCGCACTGAGGGTGATTTTTTCCCGTCCAAACGATACTACCCACGAAGCAAACAATTCCGGGTTGGTAATGGCGATGCTGGAAGCGGTGATGTAGTCGGCCCCAAACTCGTATGCGCTGCTAATGTCGCCATCGGTGCTAATGCCACCGGTAAAATCAATTTTCAGATCGGTATGATTGGACATGGCTTCCAACACATGAAAGTTTTTCGGACTGCC
>JANYKP010000098.1 GCA_025358195.1 Cyclobacteriaceae bacterium | reverse complement strand
AAAATGAGCCAGGGCGCGAATCGCTAACGTCTGGCTTCTTAATCGGTACGCTGACTGGTGCACAATACCCGGCCCTTCGAACCGTGATGGCAGGAATAAATATTGGACTTTAAATGTGATTTTGAATTCATGAGCATTAGTAAGTACATCGTGGCATTCATCGGCGCACTGATCATGTCATGCAGCAATTTTACTGACATTCAGCCAACGCATTCGCTTACGCCGAATAATGCTTTCAAAACCATGAGTGACATTGAACTTCACTTAAATGGTATCTATTCGGGTTTTCAAAGTACGGGATATTACGCATTGGCGTTTGGAACGCTGCCCGATATCATGTCAGATAACCTGGCGGAGAATGTCGAATCTCTTGGCAGTTACAGGACCTTGGCCGACTGGTTGTATGTTTCCAATGATGGCACAATTTCCGGTGTGTGGGCTACTCCATACAACATGATCAATGACTGCAATATTCTCTTGAGCAACGTTGACAAATTCAAAGAAACAAAGACAGGTCAACGCAACCGATTAAGAAGCCAGACGTTAGCGATTCGCGCCCTGGCTCATTTTGATTTACTACGCTATTTCGGCCAGAGTTATGATCGCAATTCGACTGAATTGGGTGTTCCGATTAAAACTGAATCCAATCTGGACAAACCACAAAGAAATACCATTAAAGAAGTATACGATCAGGTGTATGCTGACCTTACCCAGGCAAAGACCCTGATGGGCTCCATGGACCAAAGCATCAATACGTCATCGGACCGGAGCAGGATCGATATCATTGGAGCGGATGCGATCTTGGCGCGCGTTGCCTACTATGCGAAGGATTACGCCACCGCCATCAGCAGTGCAACCGCCGTCATCAATAATTCAAATCAGCTAGGCCTCGCCACGTTCGCCGACTTTCCTTCGATTTGGTCGGATGATGCGATTGCAAATGAGGTAATCTGGTATGTTAAATTCTTCCCGGGTGACGGCTACGTGGGGGGTGATGTTTACTTTGCTGTAAATGACCGCGTTTCTTTCAAACCATCGCAAAATTTGTTATCTCTTTATAATTATCCAACAACCAAGGATGTTCGATATACAAGTTATTTTTCCAGCACGACGACAAAGCGCCCCGGGCAGTTGATCGTCTCAAAATACCTGGGCCTTGCCGGTGATGGCCTGACTAACTGGAAAGCGCTGCGGATGGGTGAGATCTATCTCATTCGTGCCGAAGCGCTAGCAAGGGCAGGAGGCAATGATCCGGCTGCGTTGACTGACTTAAACAAACTTCGAAGCCAGCGAATTTTAGGTTATACACCGATAGTTTTCAGCGGTCAGGCATTGCTGACTGAAATCAGTCTCGAAAGAAGAAAAGAACTTTTCCTCGAAGGGCACCGATGGTTTGACTTACGAAGGACAGGGCAAGGGATCACAAGGGGTGGCGACTGCAAGGCACCTGCTACCGCCTGCTCGTTGGCCTCCAATAGTTTCCGATTTGTCTGGCCTATACCACAGGACGAGATGAAGGCCAACCCCAACATTGCCACTCAGCAAAACGCCGGATATTAATTGAAAGGATGATGAAATTCGCGATTAAAAGATTGTTTGTTGTGGTCATTCTGCTGACAAGCTTTACGTGCAACCAGGAGCCGGAGAAAATACTTTATACAGGCCCCGATTTTGTCTTCTTTGATTCAAAGCCACAACTTTCGATGTATGAAAATCAAAAGACACCGATCTCCATTCCTCTCAAGGTAAGCCTGGCTCAGACAGAGAACACGCAGGTAACATTTGAGGTGATCGGAGACAATGTGCTGTCAGGTTCGGATTACAAAGTACAAACACCTAGCCCGGTTGAAATTACACGGGGTAAATACCTTGCTACCATTTCCATAGTTCCCGTTGATAATAACATCATTCAACCCGAGAAGCGTACGATTACGGTCCGGATCAAAAGTGTAAGCAATCCAAAAATGTCCGCGCAAGTGATAACCGAGGTTCAGATTGATTTGCTCGATGACGATTGTCAACCAACAGTACCAAAAATCTCTATTTGGGTAGGCAAAGTGAACATACAGGGTGGGTCCTCCACCACTATTGGCACAGGCGAAGGTGGTGCCGGTGGAATTTGTGGAGGTACGTTGGTAGTAACGGGAAATTTTTTTACGGATGCCAATCCCAGCTCCCGGATGACCATTATCCTTAATCAGAACTCCGTGAATCCCACCAAAGGATTTGCTTCCGTTGTTCGTTTCCCTTTATTCGCCGGTTCAGAGCGGTATGAATATGAAGCTTCGGGCACGTACGATGAAACGGGAAAGAACTGCCATTCGGATGAAAGCCTAGGATTATCTGCTCAAGGTCCTCGTGTGCGGATTTGACGTGAATGGCAGTAAGCCAGCAGAGCAACTCTTGAGGGGAGGCCGGCGGCCACAGACGACGCTGTGAGCCGCCATGTCCGCCAGGGCAGGCATACTGGCTATGCGTGCGTATTGCATGACTGCCAAAAGCCAGGCCGCAAAGCACCGTGCCG
>JANYKP010000089.1 GCA_025358195.1 Cyclobacteriaceae bacterium | reverse complement strand
AAAAAAATAATTTTATGAAAAACATTGGAAAACGACTCACTTTAGTTTTTGTGATCATGGCTATAAATATTAGCTGCCACAAGGAAGAACAAAAAAATCAGTTTGTTATGCGATTACGCAACAGGTGATACCGCTAAAAGCCAAGTCGGTCGTATCTATAAATGGTCTGATTCTTCTCCAAGTTATTCCTCTCACTATATCGGCAATCCAGACCCCAACTTAAGGGAGCGGATTCGTTCCGCGTAACGGTTTCCCTTATTGAAATTCCCAACTCCTTACTTCTCAACTCCTTGCTTCTCATCTCCTCCATTCTCATTATTCCTTCGCCGTCGCAATCCTAACCTTACGCGATCAGTCCACCAGCAAGTGTCAAGCCGCCCCCGTTTAATTCCTCCTCTAAATTCTCCCTCAATTTTCCAATGTTTTATTCAATCGGCAGAAAATAACATCATCATTTAAGTATTTTTAAGAAACCTTATAGGATATGCCAATGGCCGCGTGGCTTACTTCAATTCTTCTCATTAGCACTGCTTTCTTTCACATAACTATCGCCCAGTCTATCCGGGAAGACTCGACGTTCCTGCAGGAGGCGAAAGTCCATGCCATTGATCTTTACACAAGGAACATGCGAGCCCAATCGCATCTCTTCAATGGCAGTGAGTACATCGAGTATAATTCCACCTCCGGTGAACATCCTTATTATGAGGCCGACTGGTCGGATGGCATTGTGTTTTATGATGGTGAACTATATGAACGTATACCACTATTGTATGATCTCTCCACAGACAAGCTCATCACAGAAAATGCAAATGGCCGGCCCCTACAATTGATCAGCGAAAAAATAAAATACTTTATATTAAACGGACACACCTTTGTGTACCTTCTAGAGAATAAAATAAAAGAGGGGTTTTATGATCTTTTATATAATGGGGAAATAAAAGTGTATGTCAGAAGAAAGAAAGCGCTCCAAAAACAAATTTCAGGGACAGCGTTGGAGGCAACATTTGAAGTGACCGTCCGATATTATATTCTAAAAAAAGAAAATTACATCCTAGTCAAAAGAAAGAAAGACGTATTCTCCGCTCTTGCGGAACACAAACCTGAATTGAAAAAGTTTGTCCATGAAAACAATCTTCGGTTCAAACGTAATCCGGAAGTGGCCCTCACCCGAATGGCTCAATTTTATGATCAGATTTCGAAGGAGCCATGATACGATTTCTCAATACGTTAATTATTTGTATTTCTATCTCCCTTTCCGTTGTTGCGCAACAGGATAACCAAACTTCATCCGTTGACCTGACCGGAGCCTCTTTTGATCAACTCGTAAAAATAATAGAGGAGCAAACACCCTATCATTTTTATTTCCGTCCGGCAGATACTGACAGCATTCGTGTCACCGTAAAATTAATGAACACCCCTGTTTTTCAGATTCTTGATCACGTTTTTTCAGGAACCGACCTTCACTACAGTCTTTACGAAAATCAAATTTACGTCGCCAAAGGAAGACGGATCGTGACCAAACTCCCTGCCGACTTTTTTAACGAAGAAAACAAATCAACACCTGACGCTGTAACGTTCGACTTTCGTGTATTTGAGAGAAGTGAGAAACAAGTAAAAACTGCTGAAGAGAAGTTGTACGTGGTCGGCACCAAATCGGCAGATCTTCAAGGTGAGGTCACTCTGAGTGGTGTTGTCAAAGACATGAGAACGGGTGAGGGTCTTGCGGGTGCGTCCGTATTTATAGAAAATCCAACCATCGGCGTTGCCACGGATCCTTTCGGGCGCTATTCGCTCAGACTGCCTAAAGGGCGTCACATCTTAAAAGTTCATAGCGTCGGTATGAAAAACACACAGCGACAGGTGATGCTGTACGCGATGGGTAATCTCAACGTGGAATTGGAAGACGATATCACGCCGCTAAAAGAAGTGGTGGTACAGGCTGAAGCAGACGTACGCGTTACGGGCATGCAAATGGGTATGGAAAAGGTTGACGTCAAAACAATGCGGCAGATGCCCCTGGCATTAGGTGAGCCAGACATCATGAAAGTAATGATGACACTTCCTGGCGTACAAACAACCGGTGAAGGTACCATTGGATTAAATGTGCGGGGAGGTGCCACCAGTCAGAACCTGATATTATTTAATGATGCCGTCGTGTACAATCCGTCCCACCTCTTCGGCTTCTTTTCAACCTTTAATTCCGATGTCATAAAAAGTGCTGAACTCTACAAAAGCGGCATCGGGGCTGAATATGGGGGACGGCTTTCCTCCGTTTTGGAGGTCCATGGCAGGGAGGGAAACCTCAAGAAATTCTCCGGGTCGGGAGGAATAAGTCCGATTGCAGGAAGATTGACACTGGAAGGACCCATTGTCAAGGAAAGAACTTCATTTTTAATCGGTGTACGGTCCACGTACTCAGATTGGTTATTGCACCAACTGCAATCAAAAACGCTGCGGAACAGCAGTGCTGCTTTTTATGATCTCACCGCTAATGTTACTCACAAAATTAATGACAACAATAGTATAAGCTTAACGGGGTACCTCAGCCAGGATGAATTCAGATTAGGCAGCGACACTTCATATCGCTACAGCGACAGGAACGCTTCTGTTAAATGGAAGCACGTATTCAACAAAAAGTTGTACAGCACGGTGACAGGCGGCCAAAGCATGTACAATTACTCCGTATCAAGTTCCTATAACCCGGTGACTGCTTTCAAACTGGATTTTAGCATCAAACAATTGAATGCCAAAGCGGATTTCATTTTTTTTCCTTCAGCGGGTCACACCCTCACGGCGGGAGCCAGCATCATACGGTACACGCTGGCACCTGGCAATTTTCAGCCAAAAGGGACGGAGTCACTTTCCATTCCCGACGTGCTTCAACAAGAACAAGCAGTGGAAAGCGCGATTTATGCAGGAGAGAATTTTGAGATCAATCCAAAACTTTCGGTTTACTTCGGTATGCGCTACTCATTTTACAGCTATCTCGGTCCGAGGGATGTTTATCAATACACCACTGGGCAGCCCAGGCAGGAAAATACGTTGGAGGATACAACGCGTTATGCCTTCGGAAAACGAATCGCCAATTATTCCGGATTTGAGCCTCGCGCATCTTTGAGGCTCGTGCTTTCAAAAAACTCCTCTTTAAAGATGAGCTATAACCGGATGCGGCAGTACATTCAAATGCTTTCCAATACAGCGGCCATCACCCCGATCGACATTTGGAAACTAAGCGATTCTTATGTTAAACCACAGGTGGGTGATCAGGTTTCTTTAGGCTATTACAAAAATCTTAAAGGTAATGTGATCGAAGCCTCCGTAGAGACCTACTACAAAATCATACAGAATACAGTCGATTACAAGAATGGCGCCGTGCTTTTGTTAAACCACCACCTGGAAACCGATGTATTAAATGGTAACGGCAAAGCATACGGCATTGAGTTTATGCTTCGTAAACCTGCGGGGAGGCTCAATGGGTGGCTGAGCTATACCTATTCACGAACGTTTCTCCAGACCACTGGCGCCTATTCATCCGAAATTATCAACCAGGGCAAATTTTATCCCGCCAGTTATGATAAACCGCACGCCATTAATTTCATCGGCAATTACAAATTCAACAGGCGATTCAATTTTTCCCTCAGCATGGTTTACAGCACGGGAAGGCCTATCACACTGCCGATCGTTAAATACGACCTCGAAGGAGCGGGCAGGGTTTATTACTCCGACCGCAATCAGTATCGCATCCCGGACTATTTCCGCACAGACCTTTCATTTAACATTGAAGGGAGCCATAAAATAAAAAAACTTAAACACAGTTCCTGGACAATTGCCGTGTACAATTTGATGGGACGGCACAATGCTTATTCTGTTTACTTTGTTTCCAGGAACGGTGTGATTAACGGATATAAGCTTTCCATCTTTGGACAGGCTATTCCGACCATAACTTATAATTTTAAATTCTGACCCTGACAAATTGAGGCCTCGTATAAAAATATCCTTACTCATGCTTTCACTCGTGATGAGCTGCGTTGATCCGTATCAGCTACCCTTTACGAATGAAACAACAAATGTCCTGGTCGTGGACGGATTTATCAATACATCTGATCAATCAGCCACCGTTAAACTCACCCGTGCTGTCCGGCTTTCAGATGCGAAGACGCCCTCGCCTGAAAAAAAGGCCATCGTTTCAATTGAAGAGCAAGGAGGAGCAGTCACTTCACTGGCAGAAACCGGAAATGGTATTTATAGTCGAAAAGGCATCGCTTTGAATAGCTCAAAAAATTATAGGCTTACCATTACCGCTGTGGATGGTAAGAAATATAGCTCTGATTTTATAACGCTTCTGCAAACGCCGCCCATTGATGGTGTCCGTTGGGAAACTTCCTCTGATGGCGTAAATATTTATGTCAACACGCATGATCCCTCTGGCACGAAACCGTTTTATCGCTGGAATTTTGTGGAGACCTGGCTATATAATTCCGCCTTTTATTCCAGCATAAAACTGGTCAATGGCGCAGTGGTCTTGCGATCGGACGCTGAAAACATCTTTGATTGTTGGAAAACCGTCTCTTCCTCCGATATCCTGATTAGCTCCACGGTACGCTTAAGCGAATCAACCATTCATGATTTTCCAATTACCACCATCCCTAAAGGGTCACAAAAACTTCTGATCAGATATAGCTTACAAGTCAATCAGTTTTCTCTCAGCAAAGAAGCCTATGATTATTGGCAGCAACTCAGGAAAACGACGACAAACCTAGGGGGGCTCTTCGACCCGCTTCCATCGCAAGTAACGGGCAACGTGCATTCCGAAAGTGATCCGATGGAATCTGTTCTCGGATTCTTTAGTGGCGGATCAGTCTCCAGCAATCGAATTTTCATTTCACTCAATGATCTCCCGCCCGCCTTAAAAGTTTCGCGTAACATTGGTGACTGTACGATGGACTCGGTTTTGGTAAAAGATGTAAAAAGTGTGGGGGGCGTTGCCTTTTTACTCGTCAGCCCTTACGGAACTCCCTTTACCATCGGTTATCAATATTCTTCCGTCGGGTGCGTTGATTGCCGGAAACAGGGAGGCATAACCACCCGGCCGGATTTCTGGTAGTTACTATGGTATGAGCAGCCCCATCCTAAAATTCATTATCAGTAGTTGGATTTTCACATCCATTTTCCTGATCCCTCAATTTGTCAGCGCTCAGGGAAAAGACAGTCTCTTGAAAAAATTTACCTCGTATAGGAAAAATGCTTATCAGGAAAAACTGTATACCACAAGGTTTCTCCCGGGAATGTTATATCTCGGGAGAAACCTTGTGGTTCAAACTATATTGTGTGGATGGAAGTTTTCACCGGCCAAGTGATTTGAGTAAAGTAGTGTACGTGGAAATATTGGATAAATTGAATAAACCGTTACTTCAAACCAGCACTAGCATGTCCGGTGGAATGGGTGATGGATCCATTTTGATACCGGCTTTCCTCCCTTCAGGCAATTATCGGTTTCGCGCCTATACACAATGGATGAAAAATTTTAGCGCCGATTTCTATTTCGAAAAAACAATAACGGTCATTAATCCATTTATAAAATTGGAAACAGCTTCCATCCCCCGATCAAGCGGATGGAATGTCCGGTTTTTTCCGGAGGGTGGAAATCTCGTAGCGGGTTTAGAAAGTAAAGTCGCCTTTAGGATCAATGACGCATCAGGTACGGGCATCGACTGCCGTGGTGCACTCCTTGACGAAGCAAATGACACGCTTCTCATTTTTCGTCCGTTAAAATTTGGTATTGGAAATTTTGTATTTACTCCATTGCCAAATAAACAGTATCGTGTTTTGTTGAAAACCGGTAAAGATCATTATAAAAGTTACTCACTACCCTTCATCAACGCAAAAGGATTTGTCATGCGTGTTCATGATGAGGGTCAATTGTTGAGAGTGGAGGTCTCCGGAAGGAATGATAACCAGCCCATTCCTTCTCCGGTATATCTATTTGCACATACTCGTCAGATCATTTGCCATGCAGAAATGAGACTT
>JANYKP010000084.1 GCA_025358195.1 Cyclobacteriaceae bacterium | reverse complement strand
GAAATGATAGTCTTTTATAACACCCACCACCCGCGATCCAATTCCAACCGTGTCTTCCTTCCAGTTCAAATGCTCATTCAAAGGATCGGTCCATTTCATATCCCGCACCAGCGCCTCATTTACAATTACCGTTATGTTGTCGGAGGCAATGCTTGCATCAAAATTCCGGCCTTGAATTATCTCAATACCCAGTGTGGGGATATAGAACGGATCAATACCATACACATAGGCCGATTTTTGTTCTCCCTTGATCTTATAGCCGTAACGGGAATAACCATGATTGAACGATGAAGTTGTGCCGGCCACGGACACGATCCCCGGCTCCTGTTGTGCGCGCACCCTGAAACGCTCCACCGTCTTGTCTGCATCCGGATTCCAACCGGTTTGCGTGGGCACGACTACAAGTTGCTCCTTGTTATAGCCGAGGTCCTTGGTGGTCACAAAAAGCATTTGCCGATACATGATAACAGCACTAATGACCAAAAATGCAGACAGCGCAAACTGGAGCACAACGAGTGGTTTTGTGAATCCTGCCTGCAGTTTTGAAGTGAACCTTCCCTTCAAGACCAGCGCCGGCCGGAAACTAGAAAGAAACAAGGCGGGATAGCTTCCGGCAATGACACCGACAAACAATGTGAGAACAAAACTCACACCTACTATAAGAATAATATTAATTCCTGTAAGGCTTATTCCTTTACCAGTGAAAGTATTGAATGCCGGAAGAAAAAGAAACACCAGTCCTATACCGATGACCATTGAAATGAAGGCCAATATCACAGACTCAAAACCGAATTGATAAACCAGTTGCTTTTTCTGCGCCCCAACCACTTTTCGAATGCCTACCTCTGTTCTTCTTGACGTAGAAGTGGTTAGCGCAAGCGAGACATAATTGATACATGCAATCACCAAGATCAGCAACGCAATACCTCCGAGAATAAGTGAATATTGAGGATCGCTCACTTTGGTCCAGCCAATGTCTTTCTTCAAATGCCATTCGGGCAGTTGGGTGAATTCCAGTTCAAATAGTTTTACACCATCTGGTATGGGTACGACTGCCCGCTCTCTCCATTTCTTCAGGCGGTCACCCATCACTTTTTGAATCATCTTGTCAAGGTTGAGACTGAATTTGGACAGATCGGTATTGGGCACCAGTTGAACAAACGTGGGCGTATTGAAATTTCCCCACTGTGCCAGATTGCGTTCATAACCAGGCCGGTTTTCCTGCGGTAGGAGGATTCGATATTCCAGGCTGGAATTGGAAGGTGGGGCTTCAATGATTCCCACAACGGTAAACGATTTCTCACCTTCATGGTCAATCAAAACAGTTTTACCGATCGGATCTTCATCGCCAAAGTATTTTTTGGCAATGGCAGGTGTGATTACAAGGTCCGTTTTATTTTGGAAGAGTTTATCAGTGTTGCCTGAAAGCAATTTGAAGGAGAACATTTTAAAGAAGTCTGCATCCACAAAGCACAACTTTTCCGTAAAGACTTTATCTCCGGATCTAAATATTCCATCACTGCCAGAATTGAAACGTGTCGCCCGCTCCACTTCCGGGATTTCATCTTTTAATGTTTGCATCAAGCCGGTCTGAAGCCAGGCTGAACGCTGGTACGGTATATTGGGATCCGCCTGCCAGGTGTCATAACTTTTTTCCTCCATCCGGTAAATATGTTCCTTGTTCGCATGGAATTGATCGAAGCTCTTTTCATCCTGGATGTAGAGGAAAATTAGAATACAGAAAGCAATGCCAATACTTAACCCAAACGCATTAATAAATGAATACAGCTTCCGTTTGACGATGTTGCGGGTAGCGACTTTCAAGTAATTCTGTATCATAGGCTGGGATTTGATAATCGAAAGTAAGACAACCGCGGTCAGAATAAAAGGGTCAGACCGTCACTTGATTGGTAGATGTAATGAACTGTTAAATAGTTGTAGTCAACACTTGTTTTTAGTTCACAACTGTTATTTTTTCATTAAACTGAATCCAACAAAGACATCCCTTTTCTTTTCGATGCGGTTAACCAACAAATTGATCAAAACTCGCTTCATGGTATGATTTTTTACCTAATTTTCCTTATTCTTTATAGTGAAGTTTGATTGAATGGATCCTGTGTGAATTAAAGAAAGCACCGAACATGCCGAACAATCCTCTCAAGATCTTAACCGTGCTGAAAAAGGCTTTTGATTTGCTGAAACAGAATGACCCCCTGATACTTTCAGCTTCCACGGCCTTCTTTACTACTTTTTTGATTTCACCAATACTTATCATTCTGCTCGATTTATTAGGTCTTTTTTTCGACCCGGAAGATATTCACAAAGAAATATTCGACACAATAGCCATCACTTTCAGTGAAGTGACCGCCAAGGATATTCATACCATCGTTCATGGTTTCAAAGAGCAACAAACGAGTGCCTGG
>JANYKP010000257.1 GCA_025358195.1 Cyclobacteriaceae bacterium | reverse complement strand
CCTTTGATCCGATGGTCAATCATGGATTTGAATAAACATTGACGAGAATGCTGGTAGGATTTTTTCCGGTTTAAAGACCATGTCAATCGTTCTATTTCATCCGATGATTGCATTTCCTTAAATAATGCGTTGCCAAGGATGCTGTATCCAAATTTATCAACAGAGAAATTATTCAAATAGAACATTACTTTATAACCAAGGTTTCTGTTTTCAATTTCCAAAGGTGCACTGGCGGTGGCATCGAATGTCTTTCTTCCATCCGGGAAGTCGATTACCCAAGGGTTCGCCAGCGTGCATAGCGCTGCCGCCTTATCTTCACCAAAAAAAACCTTTTTAAACTTTCTAATTTTTCTCTCCCATTCCGTGTCCTTCTTTTCTTTGATCTCGAGTGAACTCAATTCAATTTTGGATGGCTTCAACGGGATCGTTCCCATCTGAAGCTCAGATGCGGCCAGGCTTATCTTCATTTTTAAGGTCTCATATCCAACAAAAGAAACGATTATTTCGTATGTCGATGGTTGTCGAACATTCCTGAGACTAAATTCCCCGTTCATTTCTGAGGTCGTACCGATGGTGGTGTTATTGATAAAAACATTTGCAAAAGGAAGCGGCTCCAGGGTTTTGGCATCGATCACTTTGCCGGTGATGGTCTGCGCCTGCAAGGAGATTGACAGGAGCCAATAACAAACTACAAACAGGTTCCTTGGTGGGTTCATAAGATTATTGCTTCGCAGGATAGCGATCGGGATCGGTATTGGAGACTCATACCTAATGCTCTGAATCTCGAATTCATCCCACCAACTTCAACATTCGATATTCGATATTCAGCATTCATCATTCAATTCTCTTTACACTATTAACTTGCTCTACTTAACATCATGCACACTCTTCAATTTAGATAAGATTGCAAAAAAGGCCACCGTCAACTTCAACCATCCAGTCACCAACCTCTCCTCAACAATCATCGATTATCCACTTCAATAAAACTCACGCATCGCACCGGTTCCCCATTTTGAGTTACACCTTCCACCACCACGCGATACCAGCCGGGGAGATCGGCGGCATAAAAAGAAACGGATACACTACCGGTTTTATCGTTAGTTCGTACGTCAGGATTCCAATAGAGAAGCGACCGGTAGTCGGCTTGGGAAGCATCTGTTGCCGGGTCTTCGTAATCGGGAAACCTGAATTTGCGTGAAGGTGCATAACCCGGAACCTTTAGGACGGAAAGATTTTTTGTGGGCCCAATGATTTCCGATCCATCCTTTGTATAAATAGCTACGATTCCATTGCCGCCATACCCACCGTACAACACATTCACTCCTTTTTTCACCTCAATCGATTCAACCGTGCTCGGATTAATGGCGCCAATAATATCGGCGGGGTTCCCTCCTACAATAGCGTCATTGACAGTTACCAGCACTTCAGCTGGATTCGCGATGGAAAGTCCGCGCTGAAGATAGACCATCCACCGTGGGCCTTCCCCATCACCATTAAGGACTTGCCTAACGATTAATCCGGGGACTTTGCCGGGCAACGAAAACAATAGATTACCATAACTTACATTAAAGTCTTTCTCCGTCAGAACAACGTCAGGCTTGCCGTACGGACGGCGGCGCGGTTCCGCTTCTATTCTCTTTGCCCTCACGACAATTTCGTTTAATAGTTTTGTGTTCGGGGGTAATTCATATTCCGATTTCAAGCGTTGTACCGATTCCGCCTTCGTTATACTGAGTTGATATGCTGGAGGTTTGAAATTCAAGGGTGCAAAATCACGAGGGAATAATTCTGCTGTACCGTACGACTCGCCCTTTGCATTGCGGGATTGAACGGAAATGGAGGTTGTGTCGGAAAAGACCAGCCCACTTACCCTAAACATACCCTTGTCATTTGATTGTGCCATGGTGAAATCCTGTGGATTTAACTGCAAGACAAATAAGGTCGCTTTTTCGGGTTTATTTTTAGCATTCAGAAAACGTCCTGAAAAACTTATTCCATACTCAATGTCACGAGACAAATCGATTATAGCAGAATCCATTCTGCCTTCCTGAATAGGATAACCATCCAGTATCGTATTTGATAATTCAACGGGCACCACTTGCGAGGCGTCGGTCACTGAAATGGAGAGATTGGAACCTATCGGCTGATCTTCTTCATCTTTTAACTGCAGGGTAAGGTTAATTTTCTCCCGGATTTTGTAGCGCTGCTTGTCTGGCACTATCGTGATAACGTCCTGGCTTGTATTGGCAGCCAGCAATTGCTTTTGCTCTACCTTATCTTTCAGGTTCAGAACTGGAACCGGCTTGATGCTCATGCTTTCATCACCAAAATTTCTGCTGAAGTTGGTGTAGGCCCTCAAATAATAAGCGCCGGGAGAAAGGGTATCCGGTAAGATGAAGTCTCCGTTGAAAAATCCACTGTCAACAGCGATCGTTTTTGAAAGGGTAATTCTTCTTTTAGGACTGATTAATTCTAAGTACGCGGTGCGGCTCATCGAATCACGCAATCCCGGAGACCGGTAATTGACATAACCTTTGAACCATAACGGCTCCCCGGAATAATAGTAAGGCTTGTCGGTATGCACGTATACTTTCT
>JANYKP010000025.1 GCA_025358195.1 Cyclobacteriaceae bacterium | reverse complement strand
GTTGACCCTTGGCTCGCTGAAAGGGTTGGCAGACTCCAATGGTCGTATCCTGATAGAGACGCGCTTTGATTCATTGGTTGTCCTTGCTCCCGATAGCTACCCGTCTGCCGACAGGCAAGATCAGAACGTTCACGTCATTGTAAAACAAAACAACCTCTATGGACTGCTCACCATTGATGGGTTGAGCATTTTTCCGATTCAATACAACAAGCTTTTGTATGACCCTCAACAGAATGTTTTCCTCACTCAGCAGAAATCAGCGTGGGAGCGCATCGAAGTGAAGTAGATTATTTGCTTGGAGTTGGTGACTGTCCTCCCTTGCCAGAGCCAGAGATGGATTGTCTCATTTCCGTGTCAGCCTGCACATTTTGCATTTTGTAATAATCCATAACGCCGAGGTTGCCGTTTACAAAGGCTTGCGCTATTGCTTTTGGGATCTCTGCCTCCGCCTGAATCACATTAGCACGAGCTTCCTGCGCCTTGGCTATCATCTCTTGCTCAAGTGCCACCGCCATTGCTCTGCGTTCCTCGGCCCGTGCTTCCGCTACCTTCAAGTCAGCAGATGCCTGATCGATTTGAAGCTTTGCTCCGATGTTAGCCCCAACATCCACATCCGCTATATCAATGGAAAGAATCTCAAAAGCAGTACCGGCATCAAGTCCGCGGGAGAGCACAAGTTTTGAAATCTTATCGGGATTCGCGAGCACTTCCTTGTGCGATTGCGCCTGACCGATGGAGGTGACAATTCCTTCACCCACCCTGGCAAGGATGGTATCTTCACCAGCGCCCCCTACCAATTGGGCGATGCTGGCCCGCACCGTCACTCGCGCAACGGCAATCAACTGAATTCCGTCGGCTGCCACCGCCGCAACCTTTGGGGTAGTGATGACTTTTGGATTAACTGAAATCTGTACTGCCTCAAACACATCGCGCCCAGCAAGGTTGATGGCCGTGGCCTGTTTAAAACTTAAACTAATGTTTGCTTTTTCGGCTGAGATCAGGGCACGAATTACGTTGGGGACATTACCTCCTGCCATATAATGTGTCTCCAGTTCACTCGTGGTCAATTTTAACCCCGCCTTTGTTGCTGTAATCGATGAGTTGATAATGATACTGGGTGGCACCTTTCGTATCCTCATCAAGATCAAGTCAAATATTGAGACTTTGACGCCCGATATGATGGCAGTAAACCAAAGTCCAACCGGCACATAATACATGATGATAAAAAAGAGGATGATTCCTCCAAATACCATAATCAATAAAAAGATATCCATAATTTTAATTTATTTGTTCTACTACAATTTGATTTGATAGAATCTCAATGACTCTGATTTTTTTACCCGTTTCCAAATAGCTTCCAAACGTCTTTACCTCATAAATCTTCCCTTTCAACTCCGCTTTTCCTATGGGACGAAGGGCAGAAACAGCAATACCTTCGGTTCCCACGTGTAAATCGCTCATTTCTCCTTCATTCACCCGGCTGTCAATCGTCGCTTTCGATGCGAAACGACTCCACACATCCGACTTAAAACAAAAATAGAGAATAACGGCAGTGCCCACTGCCGATCCGGAAGCAGTAGTCCACCCGATGTTGCTTCCATAGTATCGAAAACTGAGTACTACACCCGCAAGTAAAAGGATAAATCCAACCACACCCACAACGGTTGTTCCCGGCACAAAGATTATTTCAACCACCAACAGGGCAATCCCGAGTAAAATCAATGAGAAAACCGTAATCCAATCAATCATGATAGTCAAATTTAGTCAATTAGCAGTGAGTCGATGTATCATTCGGAATGTTATTACAATATCGATCCGCGCACATCAATAGGCTCTCGCAAACAGCACTCTCATTTTTGATGGCTTGCCGGAATAGATGCATATACCCTCCTCTGCCGTTGAATGGAGCGGAATACACCGCACCGTAGCTTTCGTTTCTTCTTTAATCTTTGTTTCCGTTTCAGCTGTCCCGTCCCAGTGCGCCAGCACAAAGCCACCTTTGCTATTTAAAACGTTCTTGAATTCATCATATGTTTCAACGGAGGTTGTATTCTCCGTTCTGAACTTCAATGCACGGGTGTACATGTTTTTCTGAATGGCTTCGAGTAGTTTGGGTATTTCCACTACCACATCTTTCGCATTCATCACCTGCTTCTCTTTGGTATCGCGTCTTGCAATTTCTACCGTTCCATTCTCGAGGTCTCGTGGACCGATAGCCATTCGCACCGGTACACCTTTCATTTCATATTCCGCAAACTTGAAACCCGGCTTGTGAGTGTCCCGATCGTCGAATTTCACAGACAATCCTGCCTGTCTCAATGCAGCGATCAGGGGTCCGACGAAAGCTGAAATCTTTGTATGTTCCTCTTCACTTCTGAATATCGGCACGATCACCACATGGATTGGCGCCAACCTGGGTGGAATAATAAGCCCATCGTCATCGGAGTGTGCCATTATAAGCCCACCAATCAGGCGTGTGCTCACACCCCAGGAGGTTCCCCATACATACTCCAGTTTTCCTTCCTTGTTGGAGTATTGCACATCAAAAGCCTTCGCAAAATTCTGACCCAGAAAATGCGAGGTCCCGGCCTGCAGCGCTTTCCCATCCTGCATCAGGGCTTCAATGCAGTAGGTATCAATGGCTCCCGGGAATTTTTCACCGTCACTCTTCTTGCCTTTGATCACGGGTAA
>JANYKP010000006.1 GCA_025358195.1 Cyclobacteriaceae bacterium | reverse complement strand
CGATAGTATTTTGCGAAGGTTTAACCGGTGAAAAAATAATGGAAAAAAACCTCAAAAAATACTATCGTCTAAATTGCATCATAAATTAAATACACAATTAACATGAAACGTAGCTTGAAAAATCTGTCTATCCTTGGCTTACTCTTTATTACGGTATTTACGCTGACAAAGTGCAGCAATAGCGGCCCAGCAACCTCCAGACTTGAAGTTCGTCTGACCGACGGACCGGGGGACTACCAGGAAGTAAATATTGACATTCAGGGAGTTGAAATACATACTGATGGTGGTGATCCTTCCAACGGTTGGAAACCACTGAGCATCAAAACGGGTGTTTATAATCTGCTGAAATTAACGAATGGTCTTGATACGTTGCTGGGCAGCATTGAATTGCCCGCCGGACATATCGAACAGATCCGGTTGAAACTGGGTACCAACAATTCAATCAAAGTGAATGGAGTGACGTCACCCCTCAATACGCCCAGCGCTCAACAGTCGGGGTTAAAACTGGTGATCAAGACAGATCTTCAGGCTGGCATCACGTATAAACTTCTTTTGGATTTTGATGCAGCTCGTTCTATCGTTTCCACTGGAAGCGGAAAGTTTAATCTAAAGCCGGTCATTAAGACCACTGCAGAAGCTACTTCAGGCGCGGTTAAGGGAATCGTTGCGCCCATTGCTGCAGCGCCCGCCATTTTTGTCATCTCGGGTACTGACACGGTTGCAACTTCTTATGCTGATCAAACCACTGGTAAATTTCTCCTTAAGGGATTAAGTACAGGAACTTATAAAATTGAGTTTATGCCCAAGTCCGGCTTTACCGCCAAAGAGAAAACAGGTGTGAATGTTACGGTGGGAACTGTCACCGATCTGGGTACCATACAATTCTGAATTGACAGTTGATTTTTAATTGCCACTACCTTAAGGTAGTGGCAATTTTGCTGTGGGTACTCGGGTCCCCCGCCGCTGGGGGATTTAGGGGGTGGACAAACCTCACCTCAGAATAGAAAGTAAATCTTATTACAGGTCCAACTCATTTTTAAATTGAGTGATTCTCTTGCGCTGCACTTCTCCTCGGAAGGGACTCTTAGCACTTTGTTGATGCCCTTCTTCGCGAAGTAGGGCAACTTGATTTATTCGAAATTAAGTAACTTGACACGCAAAAAGCGACTTATTACGTGAAGATCACCGTTTGCTTTATCTGTTCAGTACTGATCATGGGGATCAGTGATCGTGCGTGGGCCCAAAAAGTGTATCGTGTCCCGAATACGCAACAGTATTTTATTGGTATCAAGGGCGGCCCACTGGTCTCATGGCCGGTCTTCAATGATCCGGACCTCAAGCATGATTTCACCTCATCGCTGGTACCTGGATTCAACGTTGCAGGACTGATCAGCTTTGCTTTAAAGAATTCCTATTCCTTTCAGAGTGAATTTGGCTATTCACGGATGGGACGCAAAGTAACATTTAACGATGATACCTGGACCAACACTTCCACCTATCAATTTCTCGACTTTTCGATGTTGTTGAGGAGATCTTTCAGATTGAATGTGGGGGAGAACATTCCGGCGAACTGGTATTTTAACATTGGCCCCAACATCAAATACTGGATGAGTGGCAAAGGGAATATTCAATCGCTGGGTCCGTCCCAGTCCTACAGCATCGTCTTTGACGGTACATCCAAGGGAGAATATGATAAACTGTTTTACAATAATGCGAACCGTTGGCTATTTGGATTGGACCTGGGCGTGGGCGTCAACCTGGGCACCTTGAGGGGGCAACATGTGATGGCTGAGATGAGATTCATGTATGGTCATACCTATCTCGGCAACAAAAACAGTGTGACCCCCCAGAGTATTAACCTCCTCGGCTTCAATGACAGTCTTCTTTCCAACCTGAAGGTATTGAGTTTCTCCCTGGCCTATACGCTGGACTTCTACACGGGACAATCAAAGATGGGCAAGAGTACGGAGAAGGAGAAGAAAAAGAAGTAATCGGTGATCGGTGGTCAGTAATCAGTGTGAAGAGTAAATCATCCAGGTACTGAAATCCTTCTTAGCTTTGACGGTTAAATTCTATCATGGAAAAATTCAACATCAAGACGATATTGCAAGACCTCGGCGTAAAGCCAAGCAACCCGGGAGTTTCCACCGGAACGAAATGGCTAAAATCATCGGGACCCGTACTCGCATCCTACTCACCGGTGGATGGAAAACTCATTGCCTCGGTACAAAGTACGGATGAAAAATCATTTTCAAAAGTACTAAAGGCTTCTAGCGAAGCCTTTCTTCAATGGCGGCTGGTGCCCGCACCCAAACGTGGAGAAGTTATTCGTCAGATTGGTGATGCCTTGCGTAAATCTAAAGAGTCGCTGGGCATGTTGGTGTCCTATGAAATGGGCAAGTCCTATCAAGAGGGTCTTGGTGAGGTGCAAGAGATGATCGACATCTGTGATTTTGCCGTGGGACTTTCGCGTCAATTGCACGGACTCACCATGCACTCGGAGCGCCCGCAACATAGAATGTACGAACAGTACCACCCCCTGGGTATCGTTGGAATTATTTCTGCGTTCAACTTTCCAGTGGCAGTCTGGGCATGGAACTCCATGCTGGCATGGGTCTGCGGCGACACCTGCATCTGGAAGCCCTCTGAAAAAACACCACTTTGCAGTATTGCCTGTCAGAATATTGTTGGTAGCGTGTTCTCAAAAAATAATGTACCCGAAGGTGTCAGCGGTTTAGTGAACGGGGACTACAAAGTGGGTCAATGGCTTGCTGCCAACCAGGAAATTCCGCTGGTGTCTGCCACCGG
>JANYKP010000553.1 GCA_025358195.1 Cyclobacteriaceae bacterium | reverse complement strand
ACAATTCGTCGGACATAGGCGCCACCTTCTTGTACATGCCCGAACCGATTACCGAACTCACGGTGAGTATAAAGGCTGAAAAAAGTCCCAACGATCGGATAAGTTGGCCTTGGGGTTGGTTCGTCATGCTGGCGGATTTCTAAAAAGGATTACTAAACATAGAGTAAAAATAATCGGCAATTGAAATACTCTCACTCACATCGGTTTCAAAACTCCGCATTCCCCGGAAATCGCGGGAACGGAATCACATCGCGAATATTAGTCATCCCCGTAACAAACAGCATCAGCCGTTCGAAGCCGAGACCGAAACCACTGTGTGGAGCAGAACCAAACTTGCGCAGCTCGAGGTACCACCAAAGTTCTTTTTCCGGGAGTTTTAATTCACGGATGCGATTCAGCAAGCGATCATAGCGTTCTTCCCGCTGCGAACCGCCGATGATCTCACCAATGCCCGGGAACAGAACATCCATGGCGGCCACGGTTTTGCTGTCTTCATTCTGACGCATGTAAAAAGCCTTAATCCCAATCGGATAATTGTAAAGAATCACGGGCTTCTTAAAATGTTTTTCAACCAGGAACCGTTCGTGCTCACTTTGTAAGTCAACGCCCCATTGCTTGATGAGGTATTGAAACTTTTTCTTCTTGTTGGGATTGGAATTCTTCAGAATGTCAATAGCCTCGGTGTACGTCAGTTTTTGAAACTCATTGTCAACCACAAACTTCAACCGGTCGAGGAGACCCAATTCACTGCGTTGTTCCTGGGGTTTGGACGCTTCCTCTTCTGCGGCGCGCTTGTCCAGAAACTCCAGATCATCTTTGCAGTTATCCAACGCGTACTTCATCAGGTACTGCAGGAAATCCTGGGCCAACTGCATGTTGTCGTTGATATCATAGAATGCCATCTCAGGCTCGATCATCCAAAACTCCGCCAGGTGGCGCGTCGTGTTGGAGTTTTCAGCACGGAATGTCGGGCCAAAGGTGTATGTCTCAGTGAGCGCCAGTGCGTATGTTTCTACCTCAAGTTGGCCCGATACCGTCAGGTTTGTCTCACGACCAAAGAAATCTTCTTTGTAGTTGACATGCCCTTGCTCATCACGGGGTGGTTTGTTTGGATCAAGTGTTGTCACTCGGAACATCGCGCCCGCCCCTTCGGCATCCGAACCGGTAATGATCGGTGTGTGGATGTACAGGAATCCGTGATCGTTGAAAAATTTGTGTACCGCAAAAGCCATTGCGTGACGTACCCGCATCACGGCGCCGAAAGTATTCGTACGCGAACGTAAGTGCGCGATTTCTCTGAGAAATTCGAGCGAGTGCCGCTTGGGCTGGAGCGGAAATTTTTCCGCATCGCAGTCACCCAGAATTTCAAGCGAGCTTACTTTCACTTCCACGGCTTGCCCTTTGGCAGGAGAGAGGATGAGTTCTCCGCTTACGGAAATACACGCACCTGTTGTTATCCGCTTAGTCGTATCTTCTGGCAATGAGTTTAATTCAACAACAGCCTGCAGGTTATGGATCGTAGAACCGTCGTTCAGGGCAATAAATTGATTATTGCGAAAAGTCCGTACCCAGCCCTGGACGAGTACCGTTTGCCCGGAGGGTTGGGTTGAAAGAAGTTCTTTGATCTTCGTGCGCTTCATAACAAGTAATTGGGTTGCAAAAAACGCGATTTTGGGTTGCATTGCAAAATTAGGCAGGAGGCAGCTACCGGTTAATAGCATCTAGCAATTTTTGATGCCATCAAGTCTATAATATCCAGAATCATTCCCTGAACTCTTTTATCTCCATCTTCGATGTGGTAGTTTTGAAGGTTCAGAACCCATTAAAGTGCAGCGCCTAGGACTAAGTCAGAATCTTCAGCAAAAACTATCGCCCCAGCAGATACAATTTATCAAGCTGCTGCAGGTGCCTACGGCCGAACTTGAAAACCGGATCGAGGAAGAGATGGAGATAAACCCTGCCCTGGAGGAGGGCCCTACCGAAGAGACAGAGGGAAACGAAGACGACAATACAGCAGAGGAAACTGAAGCGCCGGAATCGACCGAGCCTGAAAATGAGGTTGATATCAAAGACTATCTGGGAGACGAGGACTATGGCAGCTATAAATCAAATAACGAAGGAGATGATGAAGATGAGCATGAACTCCCCATTCCGACTTCCTCCTCCCTGCACGAGAACCTGACTACCCAACTTGGATTTTTGGGTTTGGATGAACGCGAGTATGCCATCGGCAAACAGCTTGTAGGCAGCATTGAAAGCGATGGATACATTCGCCGTGACCTGGAGGCCATTGTGAACGATCTCGCCTTTTCCCAAAATATTGAAACACCTTTGGAAGAGGTAGAACAAATCCTCAAAAAGATCCAGGGCTTTGATCCACCCGGCATCGCTGCCCGCAACTTGCAGGAATGTCTGCTGCTGCAACTCGAACGTATGGATGACGGCCAACATGTAGATGTGATTGTGGCC
>JANYKP010000523.1 GCA_025358195.1 Cyclobacteriaceae bacterium | reverse complement strand
CTAATTACTTCTTTTTCTTAGCTGCTTTTTTCTTAGCAGCCTTCTTAGCTTTTTTTGCCATAGCGTTTAAAATTTTAAGTTAAGTAATCGTTAAACGTATTCGAAGGTATAATAAAATATTAACAGACAAAAGTTTTTAGCCTTTTTTTTTGAAGTGTGATAAATTCTGATACACCGATTGACAATTCTTTCGATCAACATGAGGACACGATGTTCTGTCAAATAATATTCACTTCGGTAGTAAGCGTTATACCGAATTTTTCTTTCACCGATGCCTGAATTTTCATCGCGAGCTGAAAAATTTCTTCTCCATTTCCATTGCCGTAGTTAACCAACACAAGCGCCTGTTGAGGATGAACACCAATGTTTCCCAACTTTTTTCCTTTCCATCCGCATTGCTCGATGAGCCAGCCGGCGGCCACCTTAACATTTTGATTACCAATTGGATAGATCGGTATTGAGGGATACTCTTTTTTAATCAACTCAACTTCTTTTTCATGCGCGGTTGGATTCTTGAAGAAGCTTCCTGCATTACCAATCACACGCGGATCAGGAAGTTTACTTTGACGAATGGCAATCACAGCATCACTTACATGCTGTATGGTTGGATGTGCGATGTTGTGTTGTTTCAGCACGTCTTGAATAGCACCGTAGCTTGTGTTGAGATGATGCTTTTTTTTGGTTAACCTTAAAGTAATACTTGAAATAAAATATTTTTCTTTCAACTCCTGTTTAAAGATACTTTCCCGGTAATTAAAGTGACAATCTGAGTTTGTGAAGGTCCGGAGTGTTCCCGTACTTAACTCAATTCCATTCACATTTTCGATCACATTTTGAATCTCAACACCATAGGCTCCGATGTTTTGCATGGGTGCTGCACCCGCCGTTCCAGGTATGAGGGATAAGTTTTCAACACCACCCCAGTTATGTTGAAGACAATGCATCACTAACTGATGCCAGTTCTCGCCCGATCCTGCCCTCACGAAGATGAAATCATCATTTTCAGCCGTCACCGTTATGCCCGTCATTGCTGATTTTATAACAAGTCCGTCAAAATTCTTTGTAAAAAGGATGTTGCTTCCACCACCCAATATCAAATACTTGTTGTTTCGAAAGATGGTATGGTGAAGTAGCTCTTGTAAAGCCTCATCGGTAGAAACTTCAATGAAATACCTCGCTTTCGCATCGATGCCGAATGTATTGAAGTACTGAAGAGAGATGTTTTCCTGGATCTGAATCATGATATGTAATGACGAAGGAATAAAAAATCCCATCAAATATAAAATTCCGAGCATCCTTGAAGGTGCTTCAATGGATGCATTCGTTGCTCCATTTATTAATGCAGCCTCAAATTTCTTTGCGGAAACCTCAATTTCATTTTTAGAACTTTTGAGACTACTGAGTTTATTAGCAGATTTACTCCCGTGAAAATCATTGAATGTCCCAGGGATGCCATGCAGGGTATCGAGAAATTCATCGCTACTGTGGATAAAATTCGCTATCTCAATCAACTAATGAAAGTGGGCTTCGACACCATCGACGCCGGTAGCTTTGTTTCGCCCAAGGTGATTCCTCAGATGCGTGACACAGCAGCGGTGCTTGAAAAAGTTGAGTTTGGGACCAGTAAGACCAAGCTGCTGGTGATTGTAGCCAACGTTCGGGGGGCAGAAGAAGCAAGCCGCAATGCCGCTGTAACTTATTTAGGATTTCCCCTTTCGGTGTCAGAAACATTCCAACGGCGTAATACCAACAAGTCGATAGCGGAAGCCCTTAATATCCTTAACGATATACAGGAAATTTGCATCACTTCCGGAAAGAAACTTGTTACGTACCTCAGCATGGGGTTTGGCAATCCCTATGGTGACCCCTATGATGCCGAGGTGGTTGGAAAGTTTGTGGATATTCTCTCAACGCTGGAAATAAAAACCATTTCGCTGGCGGATACCATTGGTGTTTCCAAACCTGACCAGATTCGGAACTTGTTTACGCACCTTGCCAGTGATTTTCCCTCTATTGAGTTTGGCGTACACCTACATTCACATCCTGCAGAAGCAATTGAGAAAATTGAAGCAGCTGTCGATGCCGGCTGTCAACGACTAGATGGTGCCATAAAAGGATTGGGCGGGTGCCCGATGGCGGAGGATGATTTGGTAGGCAACCTGGCAACGGAGACGATCCTTGGTTTCCTTGATTCAAAAGGAATCGATGCGCACCTGGACAAAGGAGAATTTGTGAAGGCAATGAAGGTGGCGGAGGAGATTTTTCCGGGGTGAAATTTGTTGACATAGATTCAACAGATAATTCTGTCATTGGAATTTCTAACCGCTGAGTTCGCGGAGGAATGCAACGCAGCGTTCGCAATGAAATACAACTCTTTGCGTCCTCAGCGTTGCATTTACGTTGCGCCCTCTGCGGTTAAATGCACTTCCTTAAATTATCGGGTAAGTTCCTTAGGCAATCCGTGCGTCTTTAAAAAAGTCTCAGCAGCTTTGGCCTTTTTTACAACAAAAGGATCATTACTGTAATCTTTTACCTTGTTGCTTAAAGTAATCTTACCTTTACTGGTGCTCTTCCTAAACTTTTTTGATGCAGCGACAGTCATATTTTTGTGAATTTACTGATAGTAAGTTATAAATTAATTATTTACGCATGGCCAATAATGCTCTATAAGGCCTGTTTTTCCCTAAAAAGTTCCCACTCCCTTTCACTCAAAGCTCCCCAAATTTCAAACGTTCCGGTAATTTCCTGCAGGTGTTTTGAGATTTCCATCGTGTAATACCTTGTGCGAGATGGTGTACTTCCTTGTGTGAGAACTGAAACATTTGGGTATTCATCTGTGAATAAAATTATGGCAGTGACTACTGTGTTTAGTACCTTTTCAGCATCTTTATTATCACTCACTACTAAGTCGTCAATTCTGCCCTTCGCATCATTATAATCTCCAAAGGATAAATTGTAAATTTCATTCTGAATTTCAGGGGCAATTATCTTCTCGAATTGAATGAACTTTTTGATCCTGCCTTTAGGCCCCTCACTGAAAAATTCAAAGCTTAGGAAATCGGGTTTATAGTCTAAATCGTAAGTATCTAAATTCATTGTAATTGATCGAAATAGCTCTCCATCACCGCCCCTTATACATCTTCCCCGGCAACGAGATCACCACGTTTTTGAATTCCAGTGACAAAAGAAGCGAGGCTAGCAATCCCTGTCCCATTCCCGTTTTCACACTGAGTTCATCGATCATCAGGGGAGTTTTTTTCTCTAACAGCACGTTCAGCACTGCTTGCTCATCGGGCTCTAATGAAGCTAATTCGAGGCTTAGTTGCGCCTCCGCTTTTTCACCACCCACATTCCAATTCATGATGTACTCAAGATCCTTGACGGACATGAGTAAGTTTGCCTTGTTGATCTTTATCAGTTTGTTACAGCCCTCCGAATAGGTGTGCCCGATATTTCCCGGAATGGCAAACACATCCTTGTTGTAGCTGTTCGCGATTTCTGCGGTAATCAGAGCTCCGCCTTTTGCAGCTGCCTCCACAACAATCAGTGCATCGCACATGCCGGCGATGATCCGGTTGCGGGCAGGGAAGTTGTGCGCATCGGGCTGAGTGCCAAAATGATTTTCCGTCACAAGGCCACCGTTGTTGATCATTTTTTTCGCCGTCTCCTTATGGGCTGCCGGATAAACGATATCCATTCCGCTGCCGAGCACGCCTACGGTGGGCAATCCATGTTTTAAGGCTTGCTTGTGTGCATGAATATCGATGCCATAAGCAAGGCCGCTTATTATTAGAGGCTGGTGGGGGACCAGGCCTTCCAGGAGTTTCTCCACCTGTTCTTTTCCATAAGAGGTGGCTTGACGCGTGCCTACGATCGCCACGGTTTTCGCCGGGTTCAGGTTTATGTTTCCTTTTACATACAACACCGAGGGCGCATCATCAATGGCTTTTAACCGCACCGGGTAAGCTTTGTCAGTGAAGAAGAGGATATGGGTGTCTTCGCGTTCGGCTTTTCTGAATTCTTTCTCCGCGTCATGCAACATTTTTCCCTGCTGGATGGCGCCTGCTGTGATCTCTCCAATGCCGGGGATTTTAAGAAGCCTGCCCTTAGACTGTTTGAAGACCGATTCG
>JANYKP010000446.1 GCA_025358195.1 Cyclobacteriaceae bacterium | reverse complement strand
AGTGATCCCTCATGGTTGAGATTCTCTTCTACGGATTTCTTGTAACATTCAATTGCCTGATCAAAATCCTCTTTGCTCTGATAAGCGAGCCCAAGACTGTAATAAATTTCATCCTTTTCTTCTTCCGTCATGGTCAGAGCCTGCTCATATAATTCGATGGCTTTTTCGTGATTTCCCTGTAAGGAAAAAATAGAGCCCATCGAAAGAAGTATATCCAGGTCTGTTGGATGGAGGGTAAGGGCTTGCTCCAGAAGTTCAAGCGCTGCATCGTACTGCTGGAGGTTGGAGAGTATTTGCGCCTTGACAGAGATGAGTTCGGTAGAATAACGATACTGCTCCATTGCCATGGTTACGGCAACGAGGGCTTTTTTATGTTTTCCGCGGTCGAGGTAATAGTAAATAATTGTTTCGTAAGCTTCAAGATCAAAAAACCCGTTTGATTTTCTCTTGAGAATATCTTCAAAACTTCTGATCAACTCCTCCTCTTCTTCCCGTTTTCTGAATTCTTGCGCCATTCTTAAAGGGTTTGACCAAAATACGAAACTGGTCACGAATATTAAAAAATGAGCTCCAAATAAGTTTTAGAGCCCTATTCCGCTTCAAAAGTGTGCTATTAATCGACCAACTACAACTTGTATAATTTATTTGTTAGTCTTAACATTTCGCAAAAAGTCTTCACAGCACCAGTGGATGGTCTCATTCAGAGGTCGAAACCGAATTCCAATCTGTTGAGCTTTTTTATTGCTATAATGAAATGAATGGAGGGCCATCTCGGCTGATTGCCGTGTCACGAGCGGCTCGCTGTTAGAAAGCAGTCCCCGTGCTTCTTCGACGAACCCGGCCCAATACGAAAGAGTTGATCCTATCTTAATGAATGGGGCTCTCTTATTAAATTGTTTTGCTACGAGCGCAAAGAACTCACGGTAAGGCAGATTGCCTGCTGAGAGAATGAATTTTTCGCCAGCATTCGGTTTTTTATAGAGTAGATAGACAGCATCTGCCACATCGCGGGCGTCTACGTAGTTAAGACTCCCTTCTGTGTAATACGGCCTTTCATTCCATACATAATTGAACAGCGTGGCACTGCTTCGGTTGGGTTGCGAGGCCGACAGGATGACCGAGGGATTCACAATACTGATGGTGAGGCCTTCTTCAGCACCACGGAAAACTTCCAGCTCGGCGAGGTATTTGGACTCCGCGTAATCGGTGACGCGTGCGTTCGTCATTTTGCTTTCTTCAGTGATCTCCTCGCCGGGCGTACGGCCTAGCGCTGCCACCGAACTGACGTGAATAAAATTTTTGATACCAAGCTGAAGACATATGTCGATCACGTTGCGTGTACCGGCCACATTCACATCGAATATTTTTTTTCGCTTTCGCGGATTAAATGAAACAAAGGCCGCTGAATGGATCACAGTTGTAACACCTTCAAATGCTTCTCTTAGCGAAACCTGATCGAGGATATCACCTTCCTTTTTTGAGACATGGGGTGGAAGTGAAAGGTCATGACCAGCACGATGAAGTGCAATCGGATGTACACCTTCTGCCAGTAGCCGGTCAATAATATGGCTACCCAGCAAACCTGTTGCTCCCGTGATTGCTACCATGTTTATAGCGAATAATTTAATAAAGGCAAGTCAAGTGCCTTCCGATAAAATTTTGAACGCTGTACTTTTTTCAATAACAAAATATGATCCAGGTTATGGCAATCGCTTCCAAGCACGTCAACCCAACCCCGTTCAATCAATTTTTCAGCTAATTTTTGCATCGGAGGACCATAGTATCCCAGTAAGGATAGCAAATTAACCTGAAGCAATACACCGCGGTGACGGAGATCTTCTGCCTTCTCCAGGGTCATGTATTGATAGCGTTCAGGGTGTGCCAGGATCGGTCTGAATCCTTGTGATGTCAACGAAAAGATAAACTCTTTTAATTGTAAAGGCTCGCTCACGGCGTTCGTTTCAAAAAGAAAATGGCGGTCGCCAAAGGTCAATAACTTTTCCTTTGCCATTACCGTTTCATAAATTTTTTCATCCAGGTAGTATTCAGCCGCGCACTGGAAGGGAAGCGTATAGCCCCTGGCTCTCAAAACAGGGAGGAATTGCGCATAAGCAATCGATAATGACTCCGCGGTATTTCCGTAATAATCCGACATGATATGCGGCGTCGTAATTATTTTTTGATAACCCAATTCGAGTAGTTGGTCAATGATCGCGAATGATTCCTCGTTTGTCTTCACCCCATCATCGACCCCCGGGATCAGGTGCGAATGCATGTCGGTCAACAGGGGTTTGAGAGGTTGACTGGTATTGCGGAAGAGAAAAGAGAACACGCTATGATTGGAAAATTTGTTTTACCCAGCTCTTTTTTTTCTTGTCCTCCTGGTAGTAACCATAACCGTATGTTTTTCCGGTGCTGGGTAGTGCATTAAGCACCACGGCCACGTTAGAAAGTTTGTTGATCGCCACAATTCTATCCAAGTTCTTTAGAAAATCCTTTTTTGAATAATTGGCCCGTACAACATAAATGGACAAGTCGGCTCGTTTCATCGCCATGATACCATCTGTGACAAGTCCAACAGGAGGTGTATCGATCACAATATAATCATAGAGTTCCCGCAGTTGATTGAGCAGCCCTTCAAATTCCCCGTTGAGCAATAATTCAGACGGGTTTGGCGGATGTGGACCCGAAGGAATAAAGTCGAATCCATCCAGCGAAGTTTTTGTGATACTGTCCTGCAGTGTACTTCGATGGATTAAGATCGTGCTAATACCTTTCGAAGGGTCAATGATCTGCGCGTGGATGTTTTCCTTGGCTTTGCGCATATCGAGGTCCAGCAGGATCACTCGTTTCTTGGACATGGCTAGAATTCCCCCCAGGTTCATTGCTAAAAAAGATTTCCCCTCACCGGAAACGGTGGAAGAAATAACGATGACCTTCTTGGTTTCGGCGGACGTAAAGAAATCCAGGTTGGTGCGAAGTGTTCGGATGGCTTCGCTTACGATGGATCTTGGATTATCAATGATATAGAAAGGACTGGCGGATTTATTCCTCATTTGAGGAATGACACCCAGAACGGGCACGCGGGTCGAGCGTTCGATCTCCTGGAGTCCCGTAATTTTATTATTGACGAGATAAATCAAACCAACAAAAAAGAAATTGAGCACCACCCCTGCGACAAAACCGATTCCTAAAACCATGTACCGATTGGGCGCAACAGGTGTGGTTGGCAAGATAGCAGAGGAAAGAATCTTGAAGTCGGGTGTGCTTCCGGCCTGGGCAATCTCAAACTCGGCCTTCGCCTGCATCATGCTGAGATAAAACTCTTCATACAATTTATAGAAGCGTTGATTTTTGGAATACTGAGTGCTTTTATCCGGCATCGTAGCAAATTTCTTTTCCAGCATCTCCTTTTTTTGGTTCAATTCGATCATTGAACTCAACCAGTTTTTTTTGAGCTCTGTCAATTGGCTGAAAAGCGTCGTCTTGATCATGTTCATCTCTTGTTCTTTCTGCTGATACGCATAGGTGTTGTCTTTGTAAGATAAGGTGAGCCTGTTCTGATCCTGCGTAATTTTCTGAAATTCTTCGATTCTGGAATTAACGAAAGCCGGCAAGTAGGTTTTTGGCATCATTGAATTAGTCAACCGCCCCGCCGACAAGTCTTCCATGAGGATGTTGATCTCATTGATTTTTTTATTCAACTCAAATCGCTGGGAATCCAACTGGTTGATGTTGAAAATAGTTTTTCGAAGGTCGGAATCCAGATTGCTGCTTTTGTTTTTTAATGTAAAATCCTCGAAGTAATTCTCAAAGTTTTCCATCTTCATCTCTACCTGACCAAGTTCCTTGTTGAGCCATTCGATCTTTTGCTTATTGGCCATGTTTTTTTGCTCGTTGCTGTACTGGAGGTAAACGGAATCAATTTTATTGACAATGGTGTAAACCTTGAGTGGATTATAGTCACGCAACGAAACGCGGATCGTGTTGGCGTCAAAATTAATGGGCTCTACTTTCAGATTCTGGGCGAGAAAATCCAAAAGTTTTCCCCTGCTGTTAATCACAAAGAAGAAGTGATTCCTAAAATCGGGTTGTGCCCTGGAGGCCAGGTGTGCCGTGATGGTGCCACCGGGAACGGGGATGGTTTCTCCCAGGAGCGCCGCTTTCTTTTCACCCGCTTCACTGATTCTGATCTGATAACGATTGCCTTCCATAAAATCAAAGAAAATGGGTTGATCTAAATGCTGCTGGTCCCTGAAAGCATATTCGATCCTGAACGGAGACCCACGATACATCTCAAACTCCAGTACAGTGCCAATGCTGTAGTAGCTCACCCATAAATCCAACGAATCGAGCACACCGTTGAAAAAAAGTTTGGACTTCATCTGCTCGATTTCACCAGCGATGATGTTTCGGTTTTGATCCTCTACAAATTGCTTGATGCCGAGGGCGGTTGCGTCTTGCTTTATTTCAAGCCGAAGTTCTGAATTCGACTCGTAAACATCTTTGGTCCAGCGGATGATAAGGTAGGCAGCTAGGTTGGTTGCCAAAAAGATAAGAATGATTATCCAAAAGTTTTTGCGCACCAGCACCTTGAGCTTGTCGATGTCAAGCCCCTCTGCAGAATCTACACCGAGGTATGGAGGGCGGGTGCTCACGTTTATTTAAGACTTCGGATAACAAGAATGAGAGAAAGGGTACTGATAAATAAACTTAACAGGCTTCCATAATCGCGCAGGCCCTCCGCAAAAGGTCTGCGTATTGGTTCTACATAGACAATGTCACCCGGCTCAATAATCATATTGCCTGACTGAAATCCTTCGATCGTACTTAAATCTACCTGAAAAACCTTATCGCTCCGCACGATCCTTATGTTTCTCGCCTTGGAGTCGTTTGGAAGACCTTTCGCCATTGCTAGAATCTCTGCCAATGTTACGTTATGATTCGTAAGCGGAATCACCTGGCCTCCCAATGCTCCTAAAACAATGACGCGTTTATTTTGAAATGTAAGTACGATGAATGATTCCTTAAAATACTTTTCATACTCCACCTGCAAAATTGCCTCCGCCTGTCGCAACGTCAGTCCTTCCATTTTCATTTCGCCCACCACCGGGTACTTCACCATGCCATTGAGGTCCACCAGATAATTGACTTGTGGCCGGGTTTGACTTATCGTGCTGGAGGTCGACCGTGACAATTCAGGATTGGGATCAATGATACGTTCTCCTTTATTCGTGTACACTTCGAGCTTAAGGAAATCGTTTTTTTGAATCACATAATTCCGCTCCGCCTGAAGAATCTCTTTCGAAATAGGAGCGGACTTGAAGTCCTCGGGGGTCCTCAATAAGATATTCTGCTTGTACGACGAGCAGCCCCACACCAGGAATGACAGGAACACGATAAACCTGAACTGAAAACGAAAAAATTTCACGCTTTATGAGTAATAATAGGAAGTAAAACTACCGATTTCCTGTCAACTGCGGTAGATAACCGGATTTGAAATATTATGAAGCTTTCTCCAGTTCAATCAATGTCTGCAAATATTTATTAATGACGAGGGATTCATCAAATTCTTGTTCCATTTTTCTCCTGCCGTTTTCCCCAAATAGGCGCAGCGCGTTGTCGTCCAGCCTGGCCATGCGATCCATCTTACTGGCCAAGTCCCCGGCGTCCTTCATTCGGCAGAGAAAACCATTGTAGTTGTCTTTCACTACCTGGTGGCAACCGGGTACATCTGTCGCGATGATCGGCTTTGCGCAACTCGCAGCTTCCAACAAGGTATGAGGAGTGCCTTCACGATAGGAGGGCAACACGATGCAATCAGCAGACTTAATGAAGGGTTGAACATCGTGTGTAGTGCCCAGGTACTCCACCGTATCGTTATCAATCCATTTGTCAATCAACTTCAGGGGGATCCCACGATGATGATGGGGATCTTTTGCACCCAAAATTTGGAAATGGGCTTCGAGGCCCTGTGCCCTTAATTGCTTTACGGCTTCAACGTACTCCAATATTCCTTTATCGGTGATCAGTCGTGAGATCAGCAGAAACGTAAACTTTTTGTTACGGTTGAAAGGGCTCGGGGCAAATCGTTTTAGATCAATTCCCGAACCAGGTAAAAGATCGGCGGTATGTGCCGGCACCAATTTTTTGGAAATAAACAAATCCCGGTCGTCCGGGTTTTGGAAAAAAACTTTCTTGGGGTAACGAAACGTCCATTTATAGAGTAACAAAGCAATGGCTGATAGTATATTTTTCTTCAGGAAAACGGTTCCAAGTCCGCACACGTTATTCACTGTCGGGATACCCAACAAAGAGGCAGCCAACGATCCGTATACATTGGGCTTAATTGTATAATGGAGAATGATATCAGGCTTAATTGATCGATAGATGGACCACAATTCAACAACCAATCCAACGTCTTTTACCGGGTTTATGCCCCGGCTGTCCATTCGCACATGATGATGAATACAACCTGCTTCTTTAAGATACGGAGTAAAATTATCGATGGGAGCAACGGTGTGCACTTCGTACCCCTTAGCCAAAAGGGTTTTTACGAAATTCAGCCTGAAATTATAGATGTTCCAGGACGTATTGAGAACGATTGCAACTTTCATTGAGCCAGGTATAGACGTAAGTCCGACAAAGACCTAAAAAGACGGTTTTTGGTATTAAATTCTCCAAAACTAAAGAAAAGTAACCTACCTAAAAACTACGGGTCGTATGTTTGAAGCTTGATTAGCATGGAAAACGGAACCCCCTTGGCATCAAATGCCGTCTTGGTGTCAGTGACATCCAATCGTGAACTGCCTGAACTCGTTGAGGAACATCTTGAGGAACTCGCCTTTTTAGCTGAAACGGCCGGCATTTTTACGATGAAGCGGTTTATTCAAAATTTACCCCATCCCGATACCCGATCATTTGTTGGCAAGGGCAAGCTGGCGGAAATCAAAGGATATGTATCCTCCCATCCTATCCGGAATGTGATATTCGATGATGACCTTAGTCCCAGTCAATTGAGGAACCTCGAGAAGGAATTCAATGCGGACGATAAGGAGGAAAAAATCCGGATCTATGACCGCAGTCTTTTAATCCTGGATATTTTTCTGATGCGTGCGCAGACAGCACAAGCGAGAACGCAGGTGGAGCTTGCCATGAACCAGTATTTACTACCCCGGCTGACACGTATGTGGACTCACCTTGAAAGACAGCGGGGGGGAACAGGTGCACGCGGAGGATCCGGTGAACGTGAAATTGAGACCGACCGCAGAAATATCCGCTATCGGATTTCGCTCTTAAAAGATGAACTGGAAAAAATTGAAAAACAAAAGGCAACTCAACGCAAATCACGGACCAACATCGTGCGGGTATCATTGGTTGGTTATACGAACGTGGGTAAATCAACCCTGATGAACCTGATGGCTAAGTCCGATCTGAAGGCTGAAAATAAACTTTTTGCTACCGTCGATGCGACTGTTCGGAAAGTGGTGATTGGTGATCTTCCGTTTTTATTGTCAGACACCGTTGGATTCATTCGCAAATTGCCACACCATTTGATTGAATCATTCAAATCAACCCTCGATGAGGTTCGGGAATCGGATTTGCTGTTGCACGTTGTAGACATGGCCCACCCTTTTCATGATAACCAGATTGACGTAGTGACCAAGACCCTGGCTGAGATTGGCGCGGGAAATATTCCAATCATTTTGGTGTTGAATAAAATTGATTTATTGAAACAGCAGGAGGGTGGGCTTGATTTTGAACAAATCCGGGGACGCTACCGTGATCAGGGATTTGAGCGGGTGGTATTTATTTCAGCGACATCAAAACAGAACATGGAAGAGCTTCGGAAAATTGTGTACGAAGAAGTCAGAAAAAAGCATGTGACGTTTTATCCGAATTATGTGTCACAGAGCAACGGGTACTGATTGTTTGAATGCTTTATTAGACCACAACAGTCTAAATTTCAATCAAAAAAATTCCTTAGGGATCGTAAGAACAGATGACTCGGAAGCGCCAAAAAAAAATACGCTTTTAAGCGTTCTCGATTACCCTAATCATCGACCTTATCAATAACGATCCTTTGTTGAAGAACATTCAGTTGTTCAAAAACTGAAAAAGTCGTTCATTTAATTTGAGCCAAGATTTCTGTCTTGATGGCCCTCAGGATTAAGGCTCATTGACCTTGAATGTGTGAGTTCAGGCCTCCTGGTCAAATGGATGTTTTGCTCACTAGATGCGCTAAGAATGTTAAGGTCGCTAACGAAAATCTCTACTTTTGTGTAGCTCGTAAATAGTCCACCAAGGCCTCTTGGAATTCCATTTAAGATAGCATAATTCTGTTCAATGGATTGCGTGAGAAGGCCTGGCAAATCAAAGTTCGATAAATCATGAATCTGTTTTTCTGACTCTGAGGAAAATTGAACCAATGCATTCCTTTCCTCATCGTTTAACGATTGTTGGTTTTCATTAATTAATTGAAGTTGCGATTTAAAAAGCTCATTGCCCCGTTCCAAATCTTTTCTAACGACCTCAAGGTCTTTTTGAAAGGAGTGCCTCACGGACTCAATAATTTCTGTCGTTTTTCGACTGTCTTCATGGATTGCTTTATTGATACCCTTTTGGGTTAAATATTTTGACATATAAATCGAAATACCAATCAGTACAAATCCGGCAATATTTACTAAAACCAATCCATAGTTTATATCGCTGACTGACTTTCGACTGATGAGTTTAAGATCGAACTTCTTATGTTCAGATCTATATCCTTCTACGGAAATCTTGATGATTTCTCCTAGGTCAAAATCCGTGGGCTTGACTTGGTGTAAGTTGGTAGAGTGAATTAACCCAGTAGTTTGAATTTCAATCAACTACAAATCTCTTGGTGTCTCATTCCTATGGACAATAAATCTAAGAGAAAGAATTCACTTTCCTTTTAATCAGGATAAGAAGTTCCTAGGAAAGGCCACCATGGCAGACTCTCTGGTGTCTCTCTGGGTGCTAAACTCAGATTTCCAGTTTCGGCAAGATGTACGAATGCTGACGCATTCGTAAGACCTCGGCAAGGTCAGAGACCAGTTTTACGGTCTCGTGACTGTACCGGATATCTGTCACCCACCCTACCGGTAATTGTCTGACCCGGGGATTCCGGAATGGTTTGACCACCTGTACCGGTAATCATTTGACCCCTGGATACCGGTAATTGTTTGACCCACCCATTTGTTCGGAAAC
>JANYKP010000389.1 GCA_025358195.1 Cyclobacteriaceae bacterium | reverse complement strand
AAAATTACTTTCTTTTTTTGAGGTGAGCTCAAGGAACTTGTCAATAGCACAAATGCCAGGGAGAGGAGAATGGAAGGTGTGTTCATCATTCGCAAAAATCAATTTTGGTAATCAGTATTATAGTATTTGGTGATCAGTAATCGGTTTTTTTAAAAACTATACTAGAACTTCAAAATCACATACAACACCGCCGGCACTGCGAATGTAAATGACTTGGGGTTATTGGTTTGGTCAGGCTGATTGGTAACCTTTTGGGTGCTGGTGAAGGATCTGTAGTAGTAGTTGGCTTCCGTGCCAAGAATGATTTTATCCGAGATCAAAAAATTAAGTGTGAACCGAGGGCCGAGACCAGTGCCGTTGTTTGTAAACTCGGTTGTGGTCTTGTTAGCCGGAAATCCATTGCCCTGATTGAAAGTTGTTTCGGTTTTGTTTTGACTTTCGTCGAGCAAAAAATCCAGACCGTAACTTGAGAACCAGCGTTTGCCAATCGTAAACTTCTTTTCAATGCCTAAACGGAGAGATAAACTGTTATCCGTAGTCGTGCGGGGTGTGATGGGGTCACCATTGGAACTGCTGTTATAGGTATAGCCCAGTCCAAAATTCAAACCCACACCGCTCTTCGTTGAGTTGATCGCGTATGTCAGAAGATATGGGTTGCCAACGTTGTTAGAGGTGCCACCGAAGTTCAACAGTTGACGAAGTAATTGATTAGCCTGGACTCCGATGTAGTGACGCATGATCTTTGTTTCTACCACTTCCGTAGCAACTGGCACTTGAGTAACATCCTGGGAATAACACGTCATGGAGATCAAAAGTAAGAGACACAAACCGGCGTACCACCTTTTAATGTTCCAATTGATCGATTTTCCTAATCGTTGTCGCAACTGGTTATTAGCGTGAGTACAACGCCCCTCTTTATTATAAATAAATCGTTGGAGGAGCACTAATTTGTTTTAAAAGGATTGGAAAGTTTAGGATCACTGATCATGTTCGGGTCGGTGAGCGTATAAAGGAACGAAATGATGGCTCGTTTTTCGTTATCGGTAATCGATATACGCCGTGGTGATCCGTCCGCATTGCGGAGCCGTTGATCCAAGTTCGGATGATCGTTAATCCCCTCTTTGTAATGATTGATAACATCGTCAAGCGTAGCAAAGCGGCCATCGTGCATATAGGGAGCCGTGAGCGTAACATTACGCAACGAAGGAATCTTGAATTTGCCGGCATCCTGTGGTTGCATACTTACCGATTGCAGGCCATTATCTGCATATTCCTTGTCTAGTCCAATATTGGCAAACGTACCGCCAAACATGCTGTAACCTGTGGGCTGCTGTACCTGGTGGCAACTGTTACAATTATACTTTTCGAAGAACAAGTGCCATCCTTCCTGTTCAAGAGGCGACAATACGGCGGAGGGAACAGGGGTGGGTGCGGGGTTGTTTGGTTTCGGGAAGGGAAATATTCCGCCTACGGACTTCACATGCTGGTCAAACTTGGTTTGATTGGAACGGATGCTTCGTACGAACCAACTTAGTGCTTCCGCTACCCGCTCTTTGGTCACCTGGCCGTCTCCGTACGCTTTTGTAAAAAGGTCTTCATAGTAGGGTATGCCCGTTATCTTTTTTGTAAACGATTGAAGATCATTCACACCCATTTCGACATGATTGATCAGCGGTTTCAACACCATGCTATTCAGCTCGCGCTCGCGGCCATCCCAGAATAGGGAACCTTCCGTTCCAAAGGTGGGTGCAATCAGCTTTTCCCAGGAAATTCCAATAACCGCATTGAGGTTTTGGATAGGCAGAGAATTCCGTGATGTGAGCCGGGCGGCAAAGCCGGTGCTGAACCGAACATTGTCGGCAAATCCCAATTCCTGTTTATGGCAGGAGGAACAAGAAATAGAGTTATTGATGGAAAGTTGGCGATCATAAAATAACACACGCCCCAGTGTTGGCAAATCATCCTTGACAGGAAGGTTATATGAATAGGGCTGTGAGGGAAGCTGAAGGGTTATTTCCTGTCCCTGTTGCAACTCGGATGTATTACACGATCCGAGGAACAATGAAACAAACACGAATAAAGCATGTTGGGTTTTCATACAGACGGAAGTTGCTGACAGAAGTAAATTTAATCAAAACTACATTGGTATTCAACCTCATAACGAGCACTTCTGCAGAAGATCTTCCCAATCTTCTTCATTTCCCCATTTAGGGGGATGAACACCGCCACAGTTTGAATGCATTCGATCAGACCTGTTTTCGCGTGAGCTCTTTAGTCTGATGTATGATAGTTAAGGCGTTTTAAATTAAAAATCAATCACTTCTACTCGTACCGGAGCGCATTGACGGGGTTTGCCCGGGCCGATTTAATTGTGTGATAACTGATTGTGAAAAGCGCAATCAACAGCGCAATAACCCCTCCCAACAAAAACACCAGCGGGTTGATGGCTATACGATAGGCAAACTCGCTGAGCCAGGAAGCGAGCAGCCAGTACGTAATGGGGCTCACTAAAACAAATGACAATAGAATCAGTAACATGAAATTCCATGACAACAGGGCTGTAATCTGAAATTCAGAAGCCCCCAGTGTTTTGCGGATACCGATCTCTTTGATCCGCTTGGCCGTCGTAATGGTGACTAGACCAAACAAGCCCATGCAGGATATGAGAATCGCCAGTGTTGCCATAATAGTAACAACCGAACTCATTTGCTGATCGGACCGATACAAATTCCTAAAATGCTCGTCTAAAAAATTATAGGTGAATGGATAGGAGACATTTTTCTCCCATATTTCCTTGATTTCCGCAATGGCCTGGTTTGCGTTTCCTCCATCTATTTTTATGGATAGTTCATCATAACCCCAGTCAGGGTGAACTACCATGGACAAGGTGTTAATCTTATAGTGAAGTGAATTGAAGTTAAAATCTTCCACCACACCGATGATCGTACCAAGGGAATCATTTTTATACCAATTATGCCCTGCTGGCGTTCCTATAGTTTCTTTTAGGGCTAATTCTTTTGCGAACGACTCATTGATAATAAACGCAAACCCCGCATCCATTTTATTGTCCTTCGAGAAGGACCGGCCCTCTTTCAGTTTAATACCATACACCTTCAGGTAATCGAAATCAACATTCACATTGGAAGGTGTTATGTCAACAATCCCGGTATCTGCTTTTACTTTAAAACCCCATTGGTGAAAATTGTTACCCAGTCGCTGGCCGGAGGCCGTAACACCTTGCACAAAACGGCTTTTCAACAACTCCTCCTTTAACGTTGGAAACTTTTGATTCACTTCGCGATTCATGTCCACCAGCATCATTTGGTCTTTGTCGAAACCAATGTCCTTGTTTTGCATGTATGCAAGTTGCTGTACAACAATAAGGGTACTCACAATCATGGCCAATGCCAGTCCAAATTGGACTACCACTAACGAACTTCTGAATAAAGACCTGCTCTCGGATTTACCTCCACCCTTTAAGATAGCGCTCATTTTAAAAGAGGTCATGTAAAAAGAGGGGTAAACTCCCGCCAGCACACCCAGGGCCAGCGTGCCGGTTACCAACGCACATAGCTTCCATGGTTCGCCGAAGAGTGAAAGGAAGGACAGTTGACGTCCGATGAGCTGATTGAGTATCGGAATAAAAATAATATTCAACAAGCAAGCCACCAAGAGGGCAAACAAGGCCAACAAAGCCGACTCAAAAATAAATTGCGTGAAGAGCTGTGATTTCCTCGCACCAATGGACGACCGCACTCCAATTTCCTTCCAGCGGTGTGATGCGCGCGCCGTGGTGAGGTTCATGAAGTTAACGCTGGCAATCAGGAGGATAAACGCCCCTACAATGGAAAACACATTCAAATAGGAGCCATTGAATTTCCGGTAGTTGTTGTAGTCATGCTCGACATCCGTAGAGCCCAGGTGTACCTGATCCAGCGGTTGTAAAAATAGCGTGTAATATTTATTGATGTCTTTATCTCCGGTATGCCGCAACATAAAGTCAGGGAATTTTGCTTCCAATGCCTTGATATCGGTAGCAGGGCGCAAGACAAGATAGGTGTTCAAATAATTGGAGCCCCAGTTCGTGTTAAACTCCTTGTTCATGATCACCATGGTTGCCATTGACATCAACACATCGAACTTGAGGTGTGAGTTTTCAGGTACATCTTTTAGTACCCCGGTGATTTTGTATTCCTTATCGCGGATGGTCATCGAAGCACCCACCGCTGTTACAGGTTCTTTGAAAAACTTCAGCGCAGTTTCTTCGGTTATGACAATGGTCCAGGGTTCGTCCAAGACAGTTTGCCGGTCACCCGCCAGCAATTCGAAGTCAAAAATTTCCAGAAAGGTACTGTCGACGGCTGCGCCATTATCGATCAGAAACTTTTTCTCACCCATTTCAAGAAGTTGTTTACCACGGTTCCAAAAGCGGGCGTAGCGCTCTACCTCCGGAAAATCAAGAACTATATTCGGCGCCATGGGGGGCATGGACAAGGCTACTTTCTGCACATTCGTTCCTGAAAAATTCTGGGTTTCATCCAGCCGGTAGATGGAATTTTTTTTAGTGTGAAATGAATCAAAGCTCAATTCATCCGTGATAAACAGATAAATAACCAAACAGGCGGCTAGCCCAATGGCCAAACTGAACATATTGATTAATGTGTACAACGGGTTGTTCCTGATATTTCTCAGGGCAATGGAGAGGTAGTTCCGAATCATAACCGGCGATTTAGGATACGATACTTCGAGTTTAGAGAAACGTTACAAGGTGCTTTAAAAAGATGATCCAGGAGCGAAAAAAGTTTGACCCAAATCAACCAATAATTACATTCTTGGCTTCCATGGCGTTTCTGTAGTCCGCGTATCTTTGGTCATCATTCTACAAAGAACAAAAAGATAATCAGAAAGTCTGTTGAGGTATTGAATTACAAGTGCGTCTACTTTTTCTTGTGTATCCAATCCAATAACCAAACGCTCTGCCCGTCGGCATACGGTACGAGTCACGTGGCCAAAAGAAACCGCTGAATGACCACCCGGTAATACAAAAACCTTCATTGGTTCGAGCATGGTTTCCATCGAATCAATTTTCTTTTCCAAAAACGCGACATCGCTTTCAACGAGTGACGGGATTTTTACTTTGGTGTTG
Source organism: Cyclobacteriaceae bacterium (assembly GCA_025358195.1). Lineage (GTDB taxonomy): Bacteria > Bacteroidota > Bacteroidia > Cytophagales > Cyclobacteriaceae > ELB16-189. The sequence continues at coordinate 3,620 of JANYKP010000389.1, read as the reverse complement.
CCGGGTTCTGTCGCAAGGATGGAGCCGATGGTAAAGAGTCGATCCTGAACTTCGATCAATTCTTCCTGGCGATACTGGTTTACTTCCTGATCACGAAGCACACCGATCCATGAGTTAAGTTCGTCGATGGTACCGTAGGTTTCGATCCGAAGGTCTGCTTTTGAAACGCGCTTGCCTCCAAAGAGTGCGGTAGTTCCCTGGTCTCCGGTTTTGGTGTAGATTTTCATATTACCTGATGCTATAGGAATTCCATTTCAAATATAGAATAGTTGAAGGAATTGGATGTTGGCCTTTGACCAGTTGGGTGCCTTTAGCTTTTGGCTTTTACCTCTTGGTAGTATCTTTCGGAATGACGTTAACGTGTCGCCGCCACTTCACTAGGGCGCCTGTGCACATTTTCATTTCTGCTGTCTGATTCAATTAAGCCATCACGGAGGCGAACGATCCGGTGCGCATAGTGAGCAATATCGTCTTCATGCGTCACCATAATAATGGTGTTGCCTTTATCATGAAGTTCCTGGAAAAGGCCCATGATATCGGAAGATGTTTTGGAGTCAAGGTTACCGGTTGGCTCATCGGCGAGGATGATGGATGGATCATTGACGAGTGCACGGGCAATGGCCACACGCTGACGTTGACCACCTGAAAGTTCATTGGGCTTGTGATGGAACCGGTCAGCGAGGCTTACGCTTTCCAGTGCCGCCATCGCTATCTCGTTGCGTTCACTTTTGCCATAACCGGCGTAAATTAATGGCAATGCCACATTCTCCAGGGCGCTGGCACGTGGCAACAGATTAAACGTCTGGAAAACAAATCCAATCTCTTTGTTTCGCACCTGTGCCAGCTCATTTTCCGTCATCTCACTTACCATCTGGTTGTTCAACATGTACGTACCATCGGTGGGTGAGTCGAGGCATCCAACAATATTCATAAGCGTGGACTTACCGGACCCGGAAGGTCCCATAAATGCCACATATTCACCCTTGTCGATGTTGATAGAGACTGATTGAAGGGCGTTGACGATGTTGTCACCCATCTTGTAGACCTTCTTAATATTGTGGGTTTCGATGATTTTGGCCATGTGCAGGGTTTTGAACAGATACTATCCCTTAACTCAAGAACGGGATTTGAGTTTCAATTTTAGGGCAAATTGACAAAAAAATAATACTATTAGCGCTAAAATCCAGCTAATCCCCATCCGCAGAGTTGATGTTATACAGGTTTGCCACGGATTACACGGATTACCACAGAATAATTTATCCGTGGTAATCCGTGCAATCTGTGGCAAGTATTTATTTCATTATAAACTCCACACACTCCCGAATCACCTGTTCATCCTTCAATATGCGTGTATGGCCAAGGCCTGATGTTTTAATGAGTCTGGCGGAAGGATATGCTTTCAATAATTCGTCCGCATGAAGCATGTAAACATCCCGGTCTTCTTCATCATGTACCATCAACAGATCGATCGGATGCGGAAGATGTTGCACTGCATGGAGGGCTGCAAATTCTTCAAACGTTTTGCTGGTTTTTTGTATAACAAACTCTTTAAACTTCTCTGCCGACTGCCATGAACCGTTGATGGCCCGCAAATAGGTTTTTAGAATTTCATTTGCTACCGATGGACTGGCAATGTTGATTAATTTCCGGATGGGTAATCCGTGCATGGCGGCATACAACGCAACGGCGCCACCAAACGAATGGGTTATTAACGCAACGGGCTTACCTACTTGTTGAAAAACTTTTTGCAGCACAATCTCAAATTCAAGAATGGACGTCTTTGTTCCGTCCGACTTTCCATGGGCCGGACCATCAAAACCCACCACACGAAAACCAGCTTCCTGAAGAGGTTTGATAAATTTTCGAAACTGCGTCGCGCGGCCTGCCCAGCCGTGAATCACCAGCACATATGGATGGGTTGGATCACCCCATGAATAGCCCTGAATTTTTTTTCCATCAACGTCGATCCGAAACAGCTTGGCACTTTTTTCCGCTTCCTTTTCTTTTTCAGGAACACGATACGTTACGGGAACATAAAATACGAGCCTGAAGATCCGCTGGGCAAGGAAAGGGGCCCATCGCTCGAGCTTTGGAAAAAGCCAGCGGGTTGCGCGCAGCAAGAGTGGAACATTATTGTTTTTTTTCTTCATGATGGAAATGCTTAGCCACGGATGGCACGGATTACCACGGATGTTTCATTTCTATATCGAGGGATTAATTCCAAATTCAAATGTCTTTTCTGAAAACTCGAAGGTCGTTAGGTTATATACACGTTCTGAAAACAGGGCATTATTTTGTTTGTCCACTAACACCACCGTGGAGCAGCGCGAACCATAATCTGGGGATTTAATAAACATAGAGGACAGCGCCCGTTCACGCTCCAGACCGATACCGGTGTCGGGTAATTGATCGTCAGCAGCGCGCTGGTCATCGTAGAGAAACTCAAATAGCTCAATCGATTGGATTGTTGGCTTCTGCAAGATCTTCTGGAACGATTTCTTGCCCCGTTGCACTTTTGGCCACGGTGTATCCATCACGTGATTGCTCAATCCGTAAACGCCCGGGCTCAATTTTTCAATCCCGGTTTTATAATTTGAAAAATAATAAAGTTCTTCAACGGTCCCCGTCAGAAGATTAAATCCATTAAAGTCTTTGCCTTTTTTTTCAACTTCTCTTAGATACAATGCTGCTGGAATTTTCTTTTCGAGAAAGTCAGAGACCAACCGACCTCGTGAAGGAGCCTGGGGGTTGATATTTTTAGGATCGCGGTAATTCGTGAGCAGACTGATCTTGCCCGATCGTGTCATGGCCATCCACGTGCCGTGTGCCTCCAGGTCACGGCCACCGACGATCTCCGGATAGTCCTCCCAATACGCAGCGGCGGCGGTCTTGCGATTGTAAAACTCATCACGATTTGCCACGACGATGAGCTTGTAGGTGGGGTGGTTGTGGAGGGAGAGAAAAATTAAGCACATGAACTGGTTGCTAGTTACTGGGTTCTTGTTGCTTGGTTGTAAACAGAACTAATTGAAACAAAGCTTGAAAAAGTAGCATAAAATAGCCATCAATCCTCAAATAATTCCAATTGTGATGGTAATAACTGAAAGGTTTTTCGATGAAATGGTGTGATCCCAAGGGTGCGAATACCGTCGCGATGCTCTTCGGTGGGATAACCCACATTGGTTTCCCAGCCGTATCCTGGAAATTCGATCGACAATTTTGACATTAACAAATCACGATATGTTTTTGCCAGCACCGAGGCCGCGGCAATGGAAAGATAGGAAGCATCTCCTTTGACAATACATTCAAACGGGAGGTCACGATACGGTTTGAATCGGTTGCCATCAATCAGTAAAAACTGCGGTGATACGGCCAATTGGTCCAATGCAAGGTGCATGGCCTTAAAAGAAGCATTCAAAATATTGATCTCGTCAATTTCCGTATGACTCACCTCGCCCACGGCCCATGCGATAGCATCTCTCAAAATATCCTCCCGCACATTCAGTCGTTCTTCTTTTGTAAGTTGCTTCGAATCATTGAGCAATTCGTGTTCATAATTTTTCGGAAGAATAACGGCCGCTGCAACTACTGGCCCCGCGAGGCAGCCACGGCCTACTTCG
>JANYKP010000335.1 GCA_025358195.1 Cyclobacteriaceae bacterium | reverse complement strand
TGCAGCATTGGCTGTTCTAACATTTGCTTTGGTAGCCACTTTCTTCCCAATAAATCCTGCAAGTATCGAGCAACCCGCACCCAATATGAATGAAAGTCCCACAATCGGATGTGAGTCTTTGTTTGCAGTCAACGCCAAAAGCGAAGCAACGCAGAGAATGAAAACAAAAAGCACTTTGTATTCGGCTTTAAGAAAGGCCATCGCCCCTTCGGCAATGTGACCAGCAATTTTTTTCATTTTGTCTGTGCCAGGGTCTTGCCGACTTACCCAAGCACTTTTCCAGGCAACATACAGAAGGCCCAGGACTCCGAAAAGAGGTAAATAATAAAGAAGGTTTTGCATACAGATTATATAGTCAGGTTTAATAATAAAAATACCTTGTCCATGACAGGGCATTCAAAAAGCCCCGCAAAGATAGAAGAAGGCAAAATATTACCAAAAATGCCGTTTTAGCCAGGGAAAAGAGTCTTTAAGGTATTCCAAAGTTTGCGCTTGGCGGCATCGTCGGTATTTAGAAATTCAAGGGGGTCCGAAAAGATCACCGAAGTCTCTCCGGTTTGGATTACCTCATAGGCGGACAGCCCTTTTGGTGGCGGGACAAAGGCAATCATTCGTTGAGGTTTTTCGCTCCACGCGGATAAATCGAAGTGAGGCTGATGAATGAACCTGACTGCATCCAGAGAAAGTCTTACCGCTTGCAGGATTTTGGATAGGAGCTGTTGATCGTTTTCTTTCACCTCGTTCCAAGGCTTTCCGAGCACCACCGTAACAGGAGAAGGAATCGAATAAATTTCTTCTGAATAAATTGTTTTAAAAATGGATACTTCTTCCATCAGTCTTTTTTGATATCAAAAAGTGATCTTAATTCATTCGCCTCCGAGGGCTTCATTCTGCCCGAAAGAACGAGCCGCACCTGTCTTCTGCGCAGCGCCCCTTCATACAACGCTTTCTCTTCGTCCGTTTCAGGTTCGACTTCGGGCACCTCCACAGGATTTCCATTTTTGTCCACGGCTACAAAGGTAAAGTAGGCAGAGTTGCTGGAGACTTTTTTTCCTTCAGGAATATTTTCGGCGTCCACATCAATCCGGACTTCAATGGATGAGTTGAATGCCCGTGTAACTTTTGCCCTGAGCGTGACTACGTTTCCCAACTGAATGGGTGTTCGAAACGAAATATTGTCAACCGATGCGGTGACAACGATGCTGTTGCAGTGTTTTTGCCCGGCGATAGCAGACACAACATCCATCCAGTGCATGAGACGTCCACCCATGAGGTTGTTGAGCGTGTTGGTATCGTTGGGCAGCACGAGTTCGGTCATGCTCACGAAGGATTCTTTCGGTGTTTTCTTTTTTCTGTTCATGTTAACTGGCAATTACTTGACATACATCATAGCGGCTTTCGTCAATTCGGGCCATATTGCTTTGTGGGTAATGGGTACCCGCACCCACTCTTTCATGGGCCTGCTCCCTCCGGATGGATCAAAGAGTTTAGCGCCTTTAAGACCGAGGGCTTTCTCGTGGCTCTTTCCCGTGAGCTTAAAGACCAGACAATTTTCAAAAAAACAACAAAATACCTTCCCACTAATCTTAAAACACGGTTTGCGAACATTTGACTTTGCGCTGCACCTTTCAACGATTGACCAGCCGCGGTAAAAGCCTCCTCTGCGTTGGTCATCCTAGTAAATGTTAGTAAGGGTTTATATTGGACAAAAATCATGAAAATAATTTGCAATCCACTGTTCGCTGCACGTATTTGCCTGACTTAATTGTTATGCAGACTACCCCTTTGTATTTTTTCACCACCTCCACAATTACCATTACGGGGTAGCGCCCATACATTTTTTTGCCCGCCCTAGTCTATTTTTTATTCTCTCTGCCGCACGCCGGGCATTGTTTAACTTTTATACACTGAATCATGAAAATTTTAAAATTCGGAGGTAGTTCGGTGGCTACTCCGGAACGAATTAAGTCGGTTATTGAAATTGTTCGACCCTTTCAATCGGAAGGCCAGGTGACGGTTGTCTTTTCTGCGTTTGGCGGGGTAACGGACATGCTGATTCATTTGAGCGATGAAGCATTGCACGGTGATGAGCATTATAAAATAACGCTTAAGCAAGTCGAGGACCGTCATCTGGATGCTGTGCGCGCATTGATTGGTATCCAGCGACAAAATAGTATGCTAGCCACGGTCAAGACCATGATCAATCAGTTGGAAGATGTCATTCATGGAATATTCCTGGTGAAAGAGCGGACACTCCGGATGCTGGATTTTGTCATGAGCTTTGGGGAGCGACTGTCGGCGTACATTATCAGCGAGGCGTTTCGCGATGCGAATTTTGTGTGTGAATTCCTGGATGCGCGCAATATTATCCGCACGGATCATAATTTTGGTCACGCCAAAGTTGATTTCGATACGACCAACAAATTAATTCGCGAACATTTCAAATTCCATAACGACTTGCAGATTGTAACTGGCTTCATTGCCACATCTGATAGCGGAGAAACGACGACGCTGGGAAGAAGCGGCTCCGACTACACAGCGGCTATCCTTGCCGGAGCCCTCCATGCCACCTGCCTCGAAATATGGACCGACGTTGACGGTATGATGACAGCGGACCCGCGCAAAGTGAAGAAAGCCTTTACTGTAAAAGAGATGTCTTACCAGGAGGCCATGGAGCTTTCCCACTTCGGCGCGAAAGTGATCTTTCCAGCAACTATGCAGCCTGCGATGGTTAACAACATTCCGATCTGGATTAAAAACACATTTAATCCTTCCTTTGCCGGGACGATTATCCGAGCGGATGGAAACGGAAAGGATCTGATTATCAAAGGTATATCGTCGATGAACCGCATGAGTTTGCTCAGCGTACAGGGAACGGGACTTCAGGGAGTGGTGGGCGTTTCGATGCGATTGTTCACAGCCCTTGCCAGAGAAAGTATTAATGTGATTTTAATAAGCCAGGCATCCTCCGAGCACTCCATTTGTTTTGCCGTGGAAAACTCCGTTGCTGGACGAGCGAAGTTGGCCATCGAGAAAGAATTTATGTTTGAAATCAGAGGCAATGAAATGGAGGGCGTAGCGGTGGAGAATGACCTGGCCATCGTGGCCATTGTTGGAGAGAACATGCGGCATAATCCCGGAACGAGTGGAAGAATGTTTCATTCCCTTGGGAAAAGTGGAGTCAATGTGTACGCCATTGCGCAAGGATCTTCGGAACTTAATATTTCAGCGGTTATACGTGAATCAGATGTGGCAAAAACATTAAACGTTCTGCATGAAGCATTCTTCCTCTCGGACAAACGTGTCGTTAATCTATTTTTAGTTGGCACGGGCCTGATCGGAAAGGAACTTCTGAAAATGATTCAGGCGCAGTATAAGCAGCTTTCCAAACAGAATCTGATAGAAGTAAATGTGGTAGCGATCGCAAATAGTAAAAAAATGCTTTTCAATGAAGATGGACTTGATGTTGTAACCTGTGTTGAAACTATGAAAGAAGTGGGAGAGGAGATGGAGCTGAATACATTCATAAAAAAAGTGCAGGCCCTTAATTTATCCAACAGTATTTTTGTGGATTGCACGGCGAGTGAAGCTGTGGCAGGGCAATATGAAACCCTGTTAGATTCGAGTATTTCAATTGTTACGCCGAACAAGAAAGCAAACTCAGGCTCACTTAAGAAGTATCACAACTTAAAACACCTTTCTTTTAAACGAGGTGCGCGGTTTCTGTATGAAACAAATGTTGGGGCTGGCCTTCCGGTAATCAACACACTCAACGACCTACTGCTAAGCGGTGATAAAGTAATCCGGATTGAAGCAGTGCTGAGCGGTACCCTAAATTTTATTTTTAGCACCTTCTCGCAAGGCAGTAGGTTCAGTCAAATTGTTCGCGAAGCAAAAGAGAAAGGCTATACAGAGCCGGATCCACGGGATGATCTGAACGGGATGGATGTAGCACGCAAAGTGTTGATCCTTGCCAGAGAAGCGGGCATTGATTTGGAACTTTCGGATATTGATGTGACCGGTCTCGTGCCACGGGATTGCCTGGAGGCTTCTTCGGTCGATGAATTCTTTATAAAATTAAGGACGCATGACGCCAGCTTTGAATCTTCGCGACGGCAATCCGAAATAAAAAATGAAAAACTTCGCTACACGGCATTGTTGGAGGATGGTAAAGCACGGGTTTCATTGACGAGTGTGGGAGCCGATCATCCTTTCTATTCACTGAAGGGAAGCGATAATATTATCTTGCTTACTACCGAAAGGTACAATGATCGCCCCATGGTCATTCGTGGCCCCGGCGCAGGAGCCACCGTCACTGCCGCAGGAGTATTTGCAGATATTATTCGAATTGGCAATTATTCTGTTCGATGAAAAAGATAAAAGTCTTTGCGCCGGCCACAGTAGCCAATGTCTGCTGCGGTTTTGACGTACTCGGATTTGCTGTTGACGCGCCTTCCGACGAGGTTATTCTCACGTTGAGAAGTCAACCAGGACTGATCATTAAAGAAATTAAGGGAGATGGAGGCAGACTACCGCTGGATCCGACCAGGAATACGGCGGGATTTGCTATACAGTCATACTTAAACCACCTTAAAAGTTTTCAAGGTGTTGAGATCGAACTGATAAAAAAACTCCCACTTGGCAGCGGGATGGGATCCAGTGCAGCCAGCGCAGTTGCAGCGTTGGTCGCAATAAACTACCTGCTGGATGAACCACTTACCCGGAAGGAGTTGGTGCCACATGCGATGGAGGCTGAAAGAATGGCTTGTGGATCGGCTCATGCAGATAATGTTGCTCCCGGACTGTTGGGGGGCTTTGTTTTGATTCGGACGTACGAACCCCTGGATATAATCAGGGTGCCATCGCCGCAAGAATTGTATTGCACTCTTATTCACCCTCATCTTGAATTGAAGACGGCGGACTCTCGTCGCGTGCTTCGTGAAACAATTCGTCTTAAGGATGCTGTTACACAGAATGGAAATATTGCAGCCTTAATGATTGGACTCGCCCAGCATGATTATAGTCTTATTGGACGGTCATTATGCGATGTTATTGCCGAACCGATCCGGTCTGTTTTTATTCCGGGTTTTGAAGAAATCAAAAGGAAGGTCAATGATACGGGGGCGCTTGGCTTTGGAATTTCGGGCTCGGGCCCCACGGTGTTTGCATTAAGCAAGGAACGGCTAACAGCCGAAAAGGTAGGTGATATAACCGTTCAGCATTTCAGCGAGTTGAATCTACCAAGTGACGTTTATGTATCCACCATCAACCAGGAAGGAGCGAGGCTAGCTGAATGAAATTTTGCAGCACGAGCAATAAAAATATACAGGTAAGTTTTGAAGAAGCTGTCCGGCAAGGAATGGCGGCGGATGGCGGACTTTTTGTCCCTGAAACGATCGATCAGCTTCCGGAAAACTTTTGGAGGAATTTTCCCCAGAAGAGTTTTAACCAGATATCCGTTGAGGTGGCTTCGCATTTTTTGAAAGGCTCATTGCCGGAGGAGGATTTAAGAAAAATTATACAGCACTCACTCATGTTCGACGCTCCCCTGGTAAAAGTGGAATCAACTATTTTTGCGCTGGAGTTATTTCATGGACCGACACTCGCATTCAAGGATTTTGGAGCTCGCTTTTTAGCGGAGGTGCTTGGTTATTATATCGGCAGGAAACAAGAGGAGATTACAGTCCTTGTGGCAACTTCCGGTGATACGGGCAGCGCAGTTGCGCATGGTTTTTTCAATTTGCCGGGGATACGAGTTGTTGTCCTGTATCCTTCTGGGAAAGTAACTGAATCCCAGGAAAAGCAGTTCACAACACTGGGTGGAAATGTGACAGCGCTCGAAGTTGCGGGGACGTTTGATGATTGCCAACGGATGGTAAAGCAGGCCTTTAGCGATGAGGAGATCAGACTGCGGAGAACCCTGACTTCAGCCAACTCTATTAATGTCGCCCGTCTTCTTCCTCAAATGTTTTATTACTTCCGCGCTTTTCAACAAATACCTCTTCCGCAGCAAAAGCTGGTAATCGCTGTCCCGAGTGGAAACTTTGGAAACCTTACCGCTGGGCTATGGGCAAAGAAAATGGGCTTACCGGTAGATCGTTTTGTTGCAGCTACAAATGTCAACAATGTTGTTCCGGAGTATTTACGAACAAAAATTTTCAGACCCATACATTCAAAGATGACGATCAGCAACGCTATGGATGTTGGTGATCCCAGCAACTTCCCGAGGATGATGGGATTGTACAATTTCGATCACGCGTCCTTGACCAACGATGTTTCTGGATATGAATTCACAGACGATGAAACAGTTGAGGCCATTCGCGAAGTTTATCGAACCTTTAAGTACATCATGGACCCTCACGGGGCGGTGGGTTATCTTGGATTGAAAAAATATTTGGCGAATAGCCATTTCCCATCAACCGGAATTTTCCTTGAAACAGCACACCCGGCTAAGTTCAAGGAGACGGTTGAAAAATCAATTACCACTTCCATTCAACTTCCTGAACCGCTGCTAAAACTAATGAGTAAGGAGAAAAAAACGATATGCATAAAAAATGATTTTAAGGAACTTAAAGAATATTTGTTGAATAGCGATTAATCCTTTGTCATGTTCTTTAATTTTCCTATTGCTATGTGTTCTATGTGTCTATGTGGTCAAATTTATTTATTTATTAAGACTTCCAACCCTGTTCTCCCAGCAATGGAACAAATGAAAAAAAGTCAAACTCCTCCTTTATCAACGCGCCTTTCTTCTTCGTCAATTTCACCATCAATTGCTTATCCCGGTTGCCGACAGGCACCACAAGAATCCCGTTTTCTCCCAGCTGCGCAACCAACGCGTCCGGTACCACGGGAGCGCCTGCCGTCACGATAATTTTATCATAAGGTGCCCTGACTGGTAGTCCCTTCGACCCATCACCAAAGAAGAAGAAGGGATTATACCCAAGTTCAGGAAGGAATTCGCGTGTTTTTTGATAGAGTGCGCGATTGTATTCGATGGTGTAAACTTTAGCCCCCATTTCGAGGAGGATGCAAGCCTGGTACCCGGAACCAGTACCGATTTCTAAGACTTTGTCGCCTGCCTTTATTTCCAGCTTCTCGGTCTGAAATGCTACCGTGTAAGGCTGGGAAATGGTTTGGCCCTGGCCAATAGGGAAAGCCTTGTCCTCATAAGCGTGACCAAGGAGCGCATCGTCAAAAAAAGCATGTCTGGGCACCTTTCCAATAGCCTCCAAAAGACGCTCCTCCCGGATGCCTTTTTGGCGCAGTTTCCTGACTAATTTGCCGCGCAGTCCCCGCTGCTTATAATTATCCTCGATCATTG
>JANYKP010000331.1 GCA_025358195.1 Cyclobacteriaceae bacterium | reverse complement strand
CATGCCTTTTCAAGAGCTGAATATTTAAAAACCTCAATGTCCTGGCCGTCGGGGTACTTCGGATCAAGCGTATTTGAACAATAGTCAAGGTTATTATCAATGCAATATTCTATTACCTTATCAATCAATTCAGAATCAATTAATGGACAATCCGACGTCAATCTCACAATGTAATCAGCTGGGTGGGCTTGAATGGCTTGATAAAATCTATCCAGCACGTCTTCCTCCGATCCCTGGTACGACGGAATCCCTAAACCGCTTGCGATATTCACAATCGCAATATCTTCTTCTTTCATTGTAGTAGCTACGATCAACTCACTAATCTTCTTCGACCTTATTATCCTTTTTAAATGCATCTCAAGAAGGGTGACTCCCATTATTTTCTTCAGAACCTTTCCAGGAAGGCGTGTCGAGCCGGTTCTTGCCTGAGTAATCGCAACTACTTTCATCGCTAATTAAGAATATTCGTTCGAAGTCTGCCCACAAAACCTTAAACTAAAATGCATTTTCAAGAACCTTAGTTATAACAAAACTTTGCTCTTCATCACTTAATGTCGGATACATAGGCAAACTGATACATTTTTCATAATAAGCTTGCGCCAACGGCATGATTTCCTTTTCATATCCAAGTTTTTGATAATAGGGCATGTTATGAACCGGCACATAATGTACTTGAGCATAAATGCCATTTTGTCGCAGGGCATCATATAGTGTCTTACGCTTGTCAATCCTGATAACGTATAAATGATAAGCGTGATTAACTCCTTCTTCTGGAATTATACATTGAATTTCTGAATTACTGAATGCCTCATCATAACGTCTGGCAATTTCTTGTCTTCGTAAAAGTCCTTGAGGCGCTCTCGTCAACTGTGATATTCCCAGAGCACATTGAATGTCTGTAAGGCGATAGTTATACCCTAAATCAATCATTTCATAATACCAACCGCCTTGGTTCTCCTGCATTAAGTTCGGATCCTTTGTAATGCCGTGTGTTCTAAGCAACAAAAGTTTATCATAAAGATTTTTATTGTTCGTGGTGATCATGCCTCCTTCACCGCATGCTATATGTTTTACTGGGTGAAATGAGAAAATGGCCAAGTCGGCGTACGTGCCATTACCACAAAACTGTTTCTTTCCCTTACTATCAATAAAGGAACCTCCTGGGGCATGGCAGGCGTCTTCAATGATCCATAAACCATATGCATCAGCAAGTTTGCGAAAAGCTTCCAAATTAACCGGGTAGCCAGCAAAATCAACCGGAATAATTCCCTGATACGTACCCATGGGAGATTTCTCTAACAGAATTTGGACTTTTTCAAGATCTAACAAAACGGTTGAACGATCAATGTCTGCAAACACAACTTCCCCACCGCAATAGCGTACACAATTAGCAGAAGCAGAAAAGGTAATTGGAGAAGTGATGACTTTTGAATGGCTATCTACACCCAATGCTAACGCGCATAAATGTAATGCAGCAGTTCCATTGGCCACTGCTACGGCATATCTCGAATCAATGTATCGGGCAAATTTTTCCTCGAATTCAAGAACTTTGGGTCCCTGGGTCAGGAATTCAGATGTCAATGTATGAACAACAGCATCAACATCCTCCTGTGTTATGTTTTGTCGCCCGTATGGAATTACTTTCATGTCACTTTTGAGATTTACTAGACCACAAATTTACAATGATTTAGGCTGGTTTCCAGTTTGATGGATTTAATAAAATCGAATCTGAAATAACTATTGATTCCAATTGCTTGATCAATTCATCGGGAAATTGAAGTGATAACGCCTCAACATTCTGCTCCAATTGTACACTCTTTTCCACACCTATCACGACCCGGTCAATAAATGGATAGTGCAGAGCGTGATTCAGGCAAGCTTGTAAGATATCCATATCATATTGCTTGATGATGTGATGAAATTCATGCAGCGAGGAAGCCAATCCTGTAAGATTCCCAGTGAGTTCCTTTGGTCCTTTGAAAAACAAACCTTGTAAGAAAACTGATCGAACATGAACTTCTTTTCCTGATCTTTTTGCTTCTTCCATTAAGGTTCTTTTCCCTGGTGAGGAATCGAAAACATTGAAAGGAATTTGGATGATGTCCATTTCCGGATCCTGAAGTACCGTTTCCAATTCGTCATTGCCATAAACAGAAACTCCCACCTTGGCTATTTTCCCGGACTCCTTTAAGCGAAGCAATGCGGATTTACTTTTACCCGCTTTGTAGTCTGCAAACCGATGATACAGATATGCATAAATATTTCTCCGATGCAGCGTATTCAACGAGCTTTTGAGCTTTTCCTGCATGGACTGACCGTCCTCGATAAACTTGCTGATGATATTAAATTGCGCTTCCGGATTAGCTTTCAGGTAGGAACCAATCACAGACAAAGAATCACCATAGGCCTCAGCTGAATCCAGTGTTTGAATTTGAAGTTGCAATGCCCTGTCTAAAATTCTAGACGCTTCTTCCCGATCGGGCTTACCTGTCTTATTGTTAATACCATAAGAAAATCCAAGTTGAGCAGTTCCTAATGCCAACCTCTCATGAAGTACTACGGTTGTCAAGCGGTAAAATTTGGATCGATATGCAAACGGATCAAATCCCGCAACTGTTCTTTACTAAGCCATTCTTCATTGGAACCTGAATCGTAGGTAAATCCATCCGGTACCCTCCTGGCTTTTTGTTTTACAAAATAGTCATCGTAACTCCAGGAGGGATTTTGTGGAAGGATCACATAATAACGGCCCACATCAGCTGTGTTATATGAGTCAGACGCCGTGATCATTTCCTCATGAATTTTTTCGCCGGGTCTGATACCCACCACTTCCTGTTTACAATTTGGCGCAACTGCTGCCGCAAGCTCTAGAATTTTATAGGAAGGTATTTTCGGCACAAAAATTTCGCCCCCGAGGGCGTGTTCATAAGCAAACAACACCAGCGCCACACCATCCTCCAGGGATATGTTAAAGCGCGTCATCCCTTCATGCGTTATGGGGAGTACACCGGTCTTACTTTTCTCCAAAAAAAAAGGAATCACAGATCCTCTTGAACCCATGACATTTCCATAGCGCACCACAGAAAATTTTAATTTGCGTGGACCCTTGAAATTATTGGCCGCGACAAAAAGTTTATCGGAACACAATTTGGTGGCCCCGTAAAGATTGATGGGGGCTGCCGCCTTGTCAGTGGATAGCGCAACGACATCTGAAACACCGCAATCCATCGCTGCATTAATTACATTCTCCGCGCCGAAAATATTGGTCTTTATGCACTCCATGGGATTATACTCAGCCGCCGGAACTTGTTTAAGCGCAGCCGCATGTACAATAAAATCAACTCCTTCGCAGGCTCGCTTCAATCGCTCGCCATCCCTGACATCGCCAAGAAAGTATCGTATGGCAGGATGTTTTGACTCAGGAAAAATTTGAGCCATTTCAAATTGCTTGAGCTCATCGCGGGAAAAAATGATGAGTTTTTTGACATTCGGATACTTTTTTAAAACAATGTCTACAAACTTCTTCCCAAAGGAGCCGGTACCACCGGTCACTAGAATACTTTTCCCGTTTAACATGGTTTTAAAATTAGGGTGCAAATTTAGCCAATTGGGCTGAATACCCAAGACAAGGGTCAATCAATAAGGAATTTGGTCCTGCACTTTTGACCGACACATGGAAGACGGTATAAGTTTAAAACAATACATCACCTCGCAAAAATAATCCTCAAAATAAAAAGTCTGTATTGGCAAAGCCTTGGTTCTGGCGGTCCTTGACTGAAGAGATTATCTCAGCTTCGGGCAATTTCCAATCAATTCCCAAAACAGAATCATTATGCATGATTCCACCCTCTGCTTCCGGATGATAATATTCATCACACTTATATAACACTTCTGCCGAATCACTCAATACCAAAAACCCGTGGGCAAAGCCTTTGGGTATGAGAAGTTGTAGTCTATTGTTAGGAGACAAGTTGATCGAGTAATGCTTGCCAAACGTGGGTTGCGATTTACGAAGGTCAACCACGACATCCTGAATTACACCGGACAAAACCCGCACTAATTTGGTTTGCGCAACTGGCGGTTTTTGGTAATGCAATCCCCGCATAACCCCCTTCCTCGAATAGGATTGATTGTCCTGAATAAATTCCAGCTGAATTCCAGCTCCTTGAAATGCCTGTTCATTGTATGCTTCATAAAAATGTCCTCGGCTATCCTCGAAAACGAGAGGCTCAAGGATCAAAAGTCCTTCAAAGGAAGTTGTTGTAATCTTCATTCGATTTTAGTGTGATTTTCTAAATTGGTACACTGTGTCAATAGACATACGCGCATCATCAATTCCAAACCCGTTGTTAGCCAAAATCTGCTGATAGCATTTGGTGTGCAGATCCCCAAAGCCTTCGCTGAATTCAATCTCCCTGCCTTCAATCTGCAAGGAACGATACGTCTTTTTGCCGCTAGCTTTCACTTCATCAGGCAGATGATCGGAATTAATACTTAAAAACCAATTTATGGTGGCTTTTTCTAAGTATAATGTCCCGGCCGCATGATCTTCTTCGATTTCACCCACAATATTTCTCTCTGCCTTACCAAAAATCCACAACAGCATGTCAAAAAAATGAATACCAATATTCGTAGCGATACCGCCGGATTTCGATTCGTCTCCCTTCCAGCTTCGATGGTACCAATTGCCGCGAGAAGTAATGTAGCGGAGTGTTACATTGAAATGTTTACCATTTGGTGCGCTGTCAATTTCTTTCTTTAAAGCCTGAATAGCTGGATGCAACCGCAATTGAAGAATCGTATACACTTTCT
>JANYKP010000312.1 GCA_025358195.1 Cyclobacteriaceae bacterium | reverse complement strand
GCCATGCGGCCAATACAACGGGCGTGGCGATGTTCGTCTTTTTGGTTTTGAGGCAAACGTACCGATGGATTTGGATGGTTTTTATTTGGGCGTTTGTGATGAGCTATACGCGGATCTACCTGGGCGTTCATTACCCAGGAGATATTTTGGTTGGCGCATGCGTAGGACTCCTCAGCGGATATGCCGGGTATCGTTTTTATAGATGGCTGAGGGTCAGGGTACCACACGGTAACAGGTAATCGGTGCGCCTAAGTAGTGAGTAATCCGTCATTCTTTAGTCGTGAGTAACAAAAAAAAATCCCACAACGAAACTGTCATGGGATTTCCCTAAAAAGCAAAGTGTGTTACTTCCTAAACAACTTCCCAAAGATATTCCCGATACTTCCGATCCCGCTTTTTTGCTGCTGGCCGATCATGGTGGAAATATCCAGGCTGGTGTTACCTGTCATCCCCCTCATCATCTGCTGCAGGTCAAAGTCGATGTCATGGGGGTCATTGGCTTTTTTAATGATCTGACTCATCACCTGAGGCACCAGACTGGCGGCAACTGACTCAGCCACTTCAGACGAAATGCCAAACTTGGAATTCAAGCTGGTGGATACCGATGAGATCATTGTACTAACCACCGGATTGGTGTTTACAGCCCTATTTCTTTCATTTTGAAACATCAAAACAATCTGCTGCATATTTCCTCCGGCAACCTGGCCTTTGAGGTTATTAAAAATCTGGTTAGTCACCTCTTTGATCGCAGCGTTGTTGAACTGATCCGGAATGGCCTTGTTTTGAACGATTTGTTGTTCAGCATTCTGTTCAACAAGCTTGAGTAATTGTTCTAGCATAAACTATGATTGGATTTAATGTCAAATAACCACAATTACAGCTGATTATTTTCTGCAAATGCAATACTTTCCTTACATGGAATTTAATGCTTAATCCGGGTGCAAAGTAACCCCCGTGCAGTTTGAAACAGGTTTGGATTACTTCTTCTCCAGTAATCGTTGAATGTACTTGCCTACGATATCGAATTCAAGATTAACGACGCCACCTTTCTTCAACCTATGAAAATGAGTGTGTTCATACGTGTACGGTATGATCGCTACAGTAAAACCATTGGTTTTGGAATTGAAACACGTAAGGCTAACCCCGTCGATGGCGATAGAACCCTTCTCCACGGTGACATTTCCGCGTGAACTGTCATATTCAAAATCGAAAAGCCAGCTTCCATTTACTTCCCTGGTAGCCGTACAAATACCGGTTTGGTCAATGTGACCTTGAACAATATGACCGTCAAAGCGCCCGTTCGCCGATAAGCATCGTTCCAGGTTCACTTCGTCGCCAACGATCAGACTGCCGAGATTTGATTTTTGCAAAGTCTCATCAACGGCCGTAGCCCAATACTGACCTTCTTCGACTTTTGTCACCGTGAGACAAACTCCATTGTGTGAAACGCTTTGGTCTGCTTTCAGTTCACGGCTGATCGGGCTTTCAAAAAGGAAATGATAATTAGTCCCCTCCTTTTGAATGCGTTTTACCTTTCCTAACGATTCAATGATACCTGTGAACATTCTTAAAAAAGTAATTCGCTAAGTTAAGGAAAGTTGCCAAAGGTATAAAAGGTAGTGGCCCTATTTCGTTGTGCTCGTTGTGCCATCTTCGTGACCGTTGTGACCCAAAAAATCTAAATATGAAGTAGGATTAGCCAACACGTGTCATTTGTCATTCGCCACCGGGATCATCATTTCTTCGTTGGCTCGAGTTTCATGACGGCTTCCTTCTGATCAGGTCGTACCGTGGGATATTGAATACCCAACTGATCCAAATAAGTTTTGTATTTGGCGGGGTTGTAGTAAAAGGGTTTTAGTTTTGGTGCGTACTCCGTCATGATCTTTTGATTGAGGTAAATGGCTGGATTATCTTTCTCACCGATAAGCGGTGTGTACTTGATATCCTTCGTCTGTTCAGTACGATAGTACGACCATGCATTTTTCAAAATCTCTGGCTTCAGCAACAAATCCAGCAAAGTCATTACCTCGGCTTTGGCACCGTACACAACTCCTTTGTGCGCAATGGGTGTGGCCATGGAGATAGCGTTACTCCAGTGATGGCCAGGCAGCCCGGGTATGTTGGACGGATACCGCAAAACGATGGTCGGCAGTGACCAACTGATATCGGCAATATCATCGGATCCACCTCCCATCGCCATCAATTGACGTCCCATCACATTGACGGTGCCGGTGGGTGTGGGTAATCCAAGTGTATCAAGCTTTACGGCAAGGCCTTCAATCTTGGGTGCCTTCAATTCAATTTGTGTGGCTTTCGCCAACAGTTGATCTTCAGCCGACCAGGTGGGCAGTCCAACTTTCCGGATGTTTTCATACATCACTTCAGCCATCGGCTTATTGAAATGGCCGGGCCACGCCGATCCAAGAATTTCATAGGTAAATTTTGTGTCCGTCATTGTAGCAGCGCCTTCTGCCATCTTTATCCCAATATCGAAAAGCTTTTTAATATCTGGATAAGTCCGTTCACGGAAGTAATACCATACAGCGGCTTTTGATGGAACAACATTCGGTTGATCACCTCCATCAGAGATAACATAGTGCGACCGCTGGGTGAGTTCAAGGTGTTCGCGTCTGAAATTCCATCCAATGTTCATTAACTCGACCGCATCCAACGCACTTCTGCCACGCCACGGTGCACCTGCCGCGTGGGCAGCCGCTCCTTCAAAATTGAACCGGACGGAAACCAATCCGTTGTTACCCGCATCGCCATACGATACACCCAGGTTGTTTCCCACGTGTGTGAAAATGCAAGCGTCAACATCTTTAAAGTATCCCGCACGAATATAGAATGCTTTGGTTCCCACCAATTCTTCTGCAACACCCGGCCAAAGCATTAGTGTGCCTGGGATCTTTTCTTTCTCCATGATCTTCTTCAAGGCCAGCGCTGAAATAATATTCAATGCCTGACCAGAATTATGACCCTCACCGTGGCCCGGAGCACCTTCCACCAACGGATCATGGTAGGCCACCCCGGGTTTTTGTGATGCTTTAGGAATGCAATCTACGTCCGAACCCAATGCAATCACCGGCTTGCCACTGCCCCACGTAGCAATCCACGCAGTCGGTACGCCAGCCACTCCTTTTTGAATTTTGAATCCATTCTTTTCAAGAAGCGCGGTGAGGTAGTTGAATGTTTCATATTCTTGAAAACCCAGCTCGGAAAAGCTGAAGAGCATGTCATTGATTTGCTGACCTAACGCGGCATTCTTTTCAACTTCAAGCACGGCATCCGACTTTAACTTTTCAATGTTCCGGACTTCCGATTGCGTTAAACCTGAGGTGAGTGTTACGAATGCAACAAGAAAACAAAGGATATTCTTCATAGTGGATTCTTAATGTTAATCGATTTATACATTACTTTTTCTGTGCCGCATCATTCATTTTTTGTACAGCCTCTTTTTGATCGGACCGCAGCGTTGGGTATTGTATGCCCAGTTGATCC
>JANYKP010000307.1 GCA_025358195.1 Cyclobacteriaceae bacterium | reverse complement strand
CTTCGGGCCAGCATTCCATTGTCTTCAATGGCCCGGAAGCCCTGATCGTGCATAAATCTTATCTGGTCAATAAAATCTGCTCCCGCACTGTTTTTAAACATGTTATTATGAGGAGCATAATTCAATTTAAATGTCGGTTCCGCTGAAGTTGATCCTCCTGAAATTCCTGAAAAAACGGGATAGATAGCCGAAGTGGCCGCTATGGCCGCCAGTCCTCTTTGAATAAATCTTCTTCTTTCCATAAGTTAGTTGTATTGGTTCACTTGCCACGGGCTTCAGCCCATGGTTCTTCATGACTGCCATTAGGACTAAAGTCCAAACCCTACTCCTGCTAATAGGTCATGAGTTGAAGTTAGAAAGTATCCAGGAATATCATCTAACTTTCGACAAAATAACAGAATCTTTTACTCGTTTTTGAATAGACTAATTTAATAATCACTTATTTGAAACTCTTCCGCAATCTTACTGAAGCCGTCGTTGAATCCCTCCGCGAGATTTTTGTTGAAAAACGCTACGCCGATAAAGTCATCGAAAAAATATTGAAACAAAACCCCAAGTGGGGCGCCCGCGATCGGCGTTTTATTGCAGAAACCACGTACGACATCGTGCGGTGGCACCGGTTGTATGCTCATTTGATGAATGTCGACGATGAGAATTTTTGGAAATTACTGGGTGCATGGTGCGTATGGAATAAGGTGGACCTTCCCGGTTGGGAAGAATTCGAAGGAATCGACAAAGCAAGGTTCTTCGAGCGTTATGACAAAGCGAAATACATTATAAAAATCAGGGAATCAATTCCTGATTGGCTTGATACACTCGGCCAGCAAGAGCTGGGCGACGCCTGGGAAGAGGAAATTCATGCATTGAATGAGCAAGCAAAAGTAGTTTTGCGGGTGAACACACTGAAAGTTTCCCGCGCTGACTTGCAACGACAACTGAAAGCAGAAGAAATTTTTGCCGAGGCGCCAATAGAATTTCCAGACGCCCTGATATTGGAGGAGCGACAAAATATTTTTACGCGCCAGCAATTTAAAGATGGATTGTTTGAAGTTCAGGATGTCGGTTCGCAACTCATCGCTCCGTTTATACAACCCTTGCCCGGCCAGCGCGTGATTGATGCGTGTGCCGGAGGTGGTGGCAAAACACTTCATCTTGCCGCACTAATGCAAAACAAAGGCCGCATCATCGCCCTTGACACGGAAGCCTGGAAGCTCGATGAGTTGAAGAAGCGGGCGAGGCGAGCTGGAGCCAGCGATATTATTGAAACACGTACGATCGATTCATCCAAGGTGATCAAGCGCCTCGAAAATTCCGCAGACCGGGTCTTGCTGGACGTGCCGTGTTCCGGTCTCGGCGTACTCCGGCGCAATCCCGACGCCAAGTGGAAACTTTCGCCGGAGTTCATTGAAGAAGTGAAAGTGACACAACAAAAAATCCTCACCGACTACTGCGCTATGCTCAAGACAGGAGGGCTGATGGTGTATTCAACATGTAGCATTTTGCCGAGTGAGAATGAAAAACAGATAGAGCAATTTTTAAACGCCAATTTAGGAAAGTTTGAATTGCAGGAGCAGAAAAACATTTTACCGAGTGAGGGATTTGACGGATTTTTTATGGCGAGGATGAAAAGGGTGGAGAAGTAGAATTGTTGGCGATTTCAGCTTTTGCGAATGACAAAACAAAGGACCGATTTCTGGGAAAAACGAGGATTGAATAGTTTGCCGTAGAACTCCCCCACTTCGACCGTGCATCGTTTCGCATCAACAAAAAAATCTTTGCCACTCTTCTTGAACAGGACAACATCGCTGTATTGATGCTGTCACCTGTTGATCAATCTGTTTTTTTCGCGTATGACAAATCGGTTATGTATCCCGTCCCCAACAAGTGGGGCAAGAAAGGCGCCACGATCGTTGAATTGAAAAAGGTCAGAAAGGCTATGTTCAAAGACGCCCTGACCACCGCTTATTGCAGGGTTGCCCCTAAAGTGCTGGCCGACAAATATCAAGTACGGTAGAACGCGAATCATCGTTACTAACCTTCGGGGGCTTCAGATTCAAATGTCCCTGATTTTTATTAAACTTATATGTATTTCCTTCGAAGCAAGGGATTCGCTGCCAAGCAAATGGCACCATCCGTATTGCTCAAACCTGTTTACACCATGGCACTATCCGCATCTGATTCAACATTGAAAGGAAGGTTCAGGCAGCGCGCGAAATATCTGATGCTGACGACAATCTTGCTGGCAGTGATCATGCTGCTTGCCTGGGAATTTGGCCTTGACTTCATCAAATACCCGCTGCCACTGGCGGGTACCATGAATCCATTGTCCGCTGTTTGTTTCCTATCCCTTGGAATTTC
>JANYKP010000305.1 GCA_025358195.1 Cyclobacteriaceae bacterium | reverse complement strand
CCCCAACCTTAGAGAAAAATTTTTTGCCGCAAGGCCGACTAAGCAAGAAGATCGCTGAGTTGATGGCATATTAAGCAGGGTCCTCTTTTGCGTAACTCGTAAATCTCGCATTTTCATTAACTTAGCCTGTTTTCATTTCACTTTTTGATAAGTAAAAAGGTACATAGTGCCCCCATTTTTTCTTTGATGCTGAAATTCTTCGGGTTTTCGGTCTTGCTCTTCTTTTTGTCAACTTCAACATTTGGTCAAAATACAAAGGGTGATCGCCCCGTTAGAAATGAACGCCAAATCCGAGAGACGCGGGCGAAATCTTATAAGAGAAAAGAAAAACGCAAAACCAAGGATATCGCCGGTCGCAGACTCCGGACCAGAAACCAATCGTCTGCCAATCGTGCCAGCACGCGTTATCCATCTCCATATTCAGGTGGATCCAAAAAACATAAAGAGAAAGCTGCCCGGCCATTGGGAAGGGTCTTTTCCAAATCCCCGCTCGAGAGCAACACACGTGCCTGGCGAGGTGACATTTCGGGCTATCCAATCAAGCGAATAAAACCCAGCCGGAGTGAGGCTGCCCGTAGCAATGTATATCCACAGCAGGGACCTTACTATCGCAAAAGGCCGCCAAAAGAAAGACAAGAAAATCGGGCCGTTGTCTCCCGGAACATTCGCGGCAGACGAGTGGGCCATCAAAAACCCACTCGCGTAGATAGAGCGTGGAAGGGTGGGGCCGACCAAGGGCCCATCCGAAATCAAAGCGCAACCGGTTCAGGCAAAAATGTATTTTCTCAGAAAGGGCCTTATGTTGCTTATTATCGCAAGCGACAAAACAAAAAAGAAAAACGCGTTTCCAATAAAAGAGAATTGTCATTAATAAGAAGATTCTCACACACACCACACACTGGGGGGGCGCAAGGAAGCTACCAAGGACCGGTGAGTCGGCCATTTATTTTACGTGGAAAGAAAAATGTGTATTGGGGAAAGTTTTCAAAGAAAGAAAAACCATTTACACGCGACATTACGGGGGGGCCTCTTCGCACGCGCAATTACAAGACATCTCCGGCAGGTCTAGTAGGAAGAGACACACTGAAATTCTTTGGGCGGAAACCATTTGGCGATAGGCGTACCCGAAGAGCCGGTGGAGGTTACATTACTGCTACTCGCGGCAATCGTGGATGGAAAGGTGATATCGCTGGATGGAGATTAAGAAAGACTGCAAAAAATAATAGAGAGGTACGTGGACAATTTGTTTTTCCGCGACTACTTTCTGTATCACGTAAGGGTGAACAAAGTGAGCCCAAAATTCGCGGAGGCGGTTACAAGTCACGGACAACAAAAGGAGAAAAAGCTCAATTCAAATCTATTCCTGCAATTTTCCTGGAAACCGATCTGGGTGGCCAGCTGAAAGGACCTAAACGACCGAAGGTTGGTGCTCTAAATACGAGCCGACGATTATGGAACAACAAGGGTCAACCAATCTTTGGTAAGGTGCCTGGGTCAGGCTCCTTCAAAGCTGCACGGTTCTCTGGTACTTTCAGACAAGACGGCCGGTCTGGATTCTCCCGTCAGGGGGCAGATTTTTCAGGGAATATTAAGAGAGGCTCAATCCGTGGTTTCTCTCGTGATGGTGTTGGATATTCCGGTAATGTAAAAAGAAGTCAATTGTCCGAGTTCTCAATGAATGGTGTGAACTATTCCGGCAATATAAAAAGAAGTCAACTCCGTGGATTCTCAACAGATGGTGTTAACTATTCCGGCAGAATTAAGAGAAGTCAACTCCGTGGATTTTCGAGCGACGGTGTTGAATATTCAGGCAACATGAAAAGAAGTCAATTGCGTGGATTCTCAACGGGTGGTGTTAACTTTTCCGGCAGAATAAAAAGAAGTCAACTCCGTGGATTTTCGAGCGATGGTGTTGAGTATTCAGGCAACATCAAAAGAAGTCAACTCCGTGGATTCTCGACGGGTGGTGTTAACTATTCCGGCAGAATAAAAAGAAATCAACTGCGTGGATTTTCGAGCGATGGTGTTGAGTATTCAGGCAAAATAAAAAGTTCACAGGTACGAGGCTTCGGCCGGCAGGGAGAAGACTTTGCGGGCAACATAAAAATGAAACGGCCTGAAAAAGGTGGCGGAAGTGTGAGTGGTCAGCTCTGGAACAACGACAAGAAACCGATCCTGGTCAAAACTCCCGGTCTGGGCGTTGCCGGGTTAGCCAACTATTCAGGAGAGATTGCTCATTCAAAATTTAAGCAGTACTACGTTCAAAATCCAAATTCCTCCAAGCTGGCAACCCGAACACGAAAGCCGGGAGAGGCTACTTATCTCGTTGCAGGTATTCATTCGAAAGTACGCCAGCACCATTATGAACGTAATCCAAATAGTTCAGACCTGGCGTTAAAAGTTCTTTCACCCGGCAAAGCGACAGCACGTGTGCGCGATTACCAGGGGAATTTTAAAATGCATAAATACTCCAGCAGTCGGTTGCATCCCGACGCGCAGTTCGCACATGGCTATCGTGATAACGTGAAAGAAGAACGAACTCTTTTAATGAATGTGAAGTTGATATGGTCAAAACTTTTCCGCAAGAGCGAAACCCAACCAGAGAACCTGAAAGAAAAGGTTCGCCGGCCACGTTACGATAAGCGCGAAAAAGGATTGTGGTATGATTAATCAAAATATTAAAATGAATTGGTTGAAATTAGAATCCATTGAGCAACTTCAAACGATTAAAGACAACTCATCAAAAAATCTGGTACTAATTTTTAAACATAGTACACGCTGCTCCATAAGCCGGGCTGCCCTCGATCGCCTGGAGCGAAACTGGCAACAGGATGAAATGAGGGATGTAAAACCATTCTTCCTTGATTTGATCCGGTATCGTGATGTGTCGGATCAACTGGCAGAAGATTTTTCTGTAGAACACGAATCACCACAAGTCTTGTTTATCAAAAATGGACAATCAGTTTACGATCGGTCACACATTGGCATTAACTACAGAGAATTAGTCGCCATCGCTCAGGGACCTGCCGCTATATATTAAATTTAATCGATTGCTTTAATCCCTCCCCAAGACTTAGCGCCACAGGACAGGTCATGGCGGCATTCTTTAATTTTTGTTTTTGAATGTCGGTCGCCTTAAGGTCCGGATGGGAAAATATGATTTGTATTTCGGCGATTTTTCTGGGATTGGATGCCATGATCTTCGTGATCTCTGAACGTAGTCCTGTTAGGTCAATCCCTTCCTTTTCGGCCATCATGCCCATAATGGTCATCATGCAACTGCTGAGGGCTGCGCATACCAGGTCTGTGGGGCTAAAGGCCTCACCTTTGCCATTATTATCAGGAGGAGCATCTGTGAGAATTTGATTGCCGGAGAGCAAATGTGTGTCCTGCGTCCGCAGGGCACCGAGGTATTTTCCAGTTATGGAAGCCATAGATGACTTGATAAGTTTTTTTGTGTCCTGTATTTATGGTTAAATTTAACCTAAAGAAATAGAAATGCGGTTTTCCGTGAAAAAGTGGGGCCTTCTCACGCTTATTGGTGTAGGTCTTTCATGCTTTGCTTTTGCCCAGACGCAGGATAGTTACGAGTACAATTCAGAATTCACGTGGGGCATTAACAAAAATTCATCCGGAGGACTTATTGGCGGTTTTGTATTCAAGAAAGCCAGGAAGCTGAATGACCGAATGCTGGAGACTTTCGGGCTGGAGCTAATGAATGTGAAGCATCCCCAGGAAGTACGAAAGAGCTCCCGGTCAACGGGCAACTTTTTTATCTACGGAAAAAGTAATTATCTCTATGCATTGCGCTTTCAGTATGGACGCGACCTCATTCTTTTTACAAAAGCGCCTCAACAAGGAGTGGAGATAAAGGCGGTGGTCGCGATAGGACCTTCATTTGGATTTGTCGCGCCCTACTATATTGAACGCTCAGTGGATAATAGTTTTTTTCAAACTAAGAGGGAACAGTACGATCCAACTAATCCGCAACATAATTTCAATAATATTTTAGGCACGGGCAATTTGTTTCAGGGGATTGGGGAATCCAAAATTCAATTAGGAGCTAATTTGAAGGCTGGGTTGAATTTTGAGTTAGGTACCAACAAAAGTCAGGTAACAGGCTTTGAAGTAGGCTTTTTGCTGGATTCCTATTTTAACAAAATCGTGCTGATGCCTACCACCACGAATTATAGCCTTTTTCCCACGGTTTACTTTTCCCTCTTCTACGGCACTCGCAAGTAGAAGGACTTTTTTTAAAATTCTTTGATTTTCCGTGACGTTATGGTCAAAAGTGGATTCTGTTGCTATATTTGAGATCCTAAACTGTGAAATCGTATGGAAGTTAAAAAGAGTGAAAAAGCCGATTTGACAAAAAAATCAAGCTTTTTCTTCAGCATCGGACTAGCGATTACCATGACTCTTGTGCTGATGGCGTTTGAATGGACTGACTCCGAAGAAGGCGCACTTGACTTGGTAGGAAAGAAGACCGACGCGTTTGAAGAAACAATGGAAGTGCCCCCCACCGAACAGCCGCCGCCTCCCGCTCCTGTTATCCAACAACCCCAAGTGGTGGAGGTACCGGATGAAGAAGAAATCAAAGATGATATCAAAGTCAATCTCGATGTTGAAGTAACGGATGAGACAAAGGTTGAAGAGATTGTGGTTCAGGCAGAGCAGCC
>JANYKP010000303.1 GCA_025358195.1 Cyclobacteriaceae bacterium | reverse complement strand
ACCCTATTCGCTCTGGTTCAAACGTTTCTGGCGTCCATGATTCTCGGCGTGGTGATTCCGGGACTTAGTCTGAAGATCGGAAGCTCCCCGTTCATACTCCTGCGGGATGCGATGGCTGATCCTATCTTTAAAATCCAACCGGATTTCATTCCCAAAGATGGGAATGGATTGAACCCGCTTCTTCAAAATTATTGGATGGTCATCCATCCTCCCACACTTTTTCTTGGCTTCGCTTTGACGCTCGTGCCCTTCGCTTTTTGCATGGCCGGATTGTGGCAAAAAAAATATACAGAATGGATAAAACCTGCCCTGCCGTGGACGCTCTTTGGCGCTGCAGTTCTTGGTTTGGGCATCCTCATGGGTGGCTACTGGGCCTATGAAACCCTGAGCTTTGGCGGTTATTGGAACTGGGATCCGGTCGAGAATGCGGTGTATGTTCCCTGGCTCATACTTATCGCTTCCTTGCACACCATGATCACCTACAAAAACAGCAAGACAGCACTCAAATTTTCCATCATCCTGGTGATCTCCGTATTTATTCTTATCCTGTACTCCACGTTCCTTACGCGCAGCGGGATTCTCGGTGATGCGTCCGTGCACTCATTCACTGACCTCGGACTTTCTGGCCAGTTGCTTTTGTACTTGTTGTTTTTTACGCTGGCGGCCACAGTATTAGTGGCTTTGCGGTGGAAAGAAATTCCATCATCGGATAAAGAAATCTCAACATATTCAAGGGAGTTCTGGATTTTCATGGGCGCTACTACCTTGTGCCTGATGGGCTTTCAAGTGTTGGTGCCAACATCAATACCTGTGTATAATAAAGTGTTGGAGATCTTCGGAGTGAATTCCAACCTGGCGCCCCCGGCCAACCAGATTGCGTTCTATTCAAAATTTCAGCTATGGTTTGCCGTGGCCATCGGTCTGCTTTCGGGTACAGGGCAATTCTTCTGGTGGAAAAAAATTGACAAACAAAAGCTCAAACAAGAGTTGCTGCTACCGTTGCTAATCACACTGATCCTGTTTGCGATTATCCTGACAGTGGCCCGCCCGGAACCCGTGTATATCGCATTGATTTTTGCCGGACTTTTTATCATCATTTCGAATGTAAAGGTGATGATAGGCGTGTGGCGAATCAATCCGAACCTTTCCGGAGGGGCGATTGCCCACATGGGTGTGGGGTTGGTTCTGATTGGGATTCTGTTTTCCGCCGGTTATTCAAGAGTAGTATCACTCAATAACACCGGCCTTCTTTACAGTAAGGAACAAGGCACTGAATTCAATCGCGATAATTTGTTGTTGTTCGTCAATGAGCCTCGCACAATGGCCGGGTATGACATCGAATTTTTAGGTGAGCGACTGGAGCCCCGTCACGTGTCAGGCTTTGTAAAGCGCAGCGATGTAGATCCAACGGACGATCCTTATAAAGTGGTTGCCAAACGTGAAATTATTTTCAAGAATAAAAAGCTTTTCAACGCCAAAGATACCTTTGAGATTTATCCTGAGAATATTTTTTATGAAATTCAATTGCGCCGGGGAGAAAAGGTTGCCGCTTCTCTTTTTCCGCGTATCCAGATCAATCCTGCCATGGGCGGTATGCTCCCATCTCCCGATATCAGTCGTGGCATCACCCGCGATATTTATACACACGTGTCATCATCCATGAACCGGGAGACGGAACCGGAATGGAGTAAAATGGAGGAGGTTCGGGTAAAAATCGGCAAGCAATTTTTTGTTAATGATTACGTTGCCGTGCTTGAGCAGGTGGACCGCATTGATAAAATTCCAGGCTTGACCTTGTCAAATGAGGACGTTGCTGTAAAGGCCAGGATACGGATTGATGGAGAGCACGAAAGCTACTACGCTGAGCCGATGTTTCTTATCAAGAACCGCAGCGAAGTAGGCCGCATTCCCTTTGAAGTAGGCGAATTGGGTGTTAAAATAACTCTTTTGAACATCCACCCGGATACCGCTGAATTTACTCTTGGCCTCAGCGGCCGGCAGAAAGATTGGGTTATCATCAAAGCACTGGAAAAGCCTTACATCAACGTGCTGTGGCTAGGAACAGGATTATTGATGATTGGATTCACCATGGCGATGATCCGAAGATTCAGGGAATAGCTGAAAGTGGAAGCCTAAACTTTGAACTTTAAACTTTGAACTTTA
>JANYKP010000301.1 GCA_025358195.1 Cyclobacteriaceae bacterium | reverse complement strand
GTCACGAATTCTATCGAACGCGCACAGAAAAAAGTTGAGGAAAATAACTTCGGTATCCGGAAGCGCCTCCTGGAATATGACAACGTGATGAATTCCCAACGCGAGGTGATTTACAAACGCAGACGCAATGCGTTGTTTGGTGAGCGCCTTCAGTTGGACATCCTCAACATGCTCTATGACACCTGTGATGATATGGTAGCCAACGCCAAGGCAGGCGATAGTTTCGAAAATTTTAAAGTGAATTTGTTGAGTACGCTCGGTCTCGATTTCTCAATCACGCAGGAGGAGTTTGCCAAACTTGACCAGAATCAGTTGACCGAAAAACTCTACGCCGTCGCGCTGAATAATTATGAGACCAAAAACAAAATGGTCGCTCAAAAATCAATGCCGGTAATACAAGATATCTACAAAACACGGGGCGCTACGATTGAAAATATACTTGTCCCATTCAGTGATGGTTCGAAGCAGATTGGCGTGGCCGCGCCCCTGAAAAAATGTATTGAGACCAACAACTCTGAGCTGGTTCGGTCAATGGAAAAAATGATAACATTGGCCATCATTGACCAGCAATGGAAAGAGCACCTTCGGGACATGGATGACCTGAAGCAAAGTGTTCAGAACGCCGTGTACGAACAAAAAGATCCGCTTTTGATTTATAAGTTTGAGGGATTTGAAGCCTTCAAGCGCTTCATCGGACGTGTGAATGAGGAGACGATATCCTTTTTGATGAAGGCAGATATACCTACACAGGAGCCTGAACGTTTACAAGAGGCGCGTGCAAATAAGCGACAGCGGTTTAGTGAGCAGAAAGATGAGTCCCGCTCCTTGTTGCAGGGGGGAGGCAATGAGCCAGCTCAACAAAACCAGGTAGAGCAAAAAGTAATGCCCGTGAAATCAGAAAAAGTGGCGGGCCGCAATGATAAGGTGACAGTTCAATATCCGGATGGACGCGTGTTAAAAGACGTGAAGTACAAAAAAGTTGAGGAAGATATCAAGAATGGCCGTTGCATTGTGATTGAACAATAGAATAAAATGACGAATTGCGAATTACGAATTACAAATGCACTAAGGGGAAAGCCTCCCCTTCCATTCGTCATTCTTCTATTGTTCCATTCCTCCTTCGTTCCATTCGTCATTCGTCATTCGTCATTCGTAATTTTTATTGTCCTGGCTTCCGGCTGTGCCGCCCAAAAAAACAGCGGCAAACCGTATTACCACGAAGACCTCTATTCGCTTCGTCCCAAATTTCAGGACACCATTGTAATCCAAAATCCAAATCAAAGCAGGAAAAAAGGTGAAGTACTCGCGACGCGGACCGTTAACAAAACGGTTGATGCCGTGCTCGACAGCATTAACCGGTTCAATATTACCCGCAAATTTATTGATGGTTACACGATCCAAATTTATTCCGGTCAGAAACGTGAAGAAGCGATGAATGCCAAAAAGAAGATCATGACCGATGTTTCCGATCTCACGGCTGAGTTGGAATACAATCAACCAAAATTCCGTGTGCGCGTCGGTAGTTATTTTTCGCGGCTGGAGGCCCAGCGGGACCTTATCCGCCTGAAGCGACCTTTCCCAAACGCTATCCTGGTGCCTGAGAAAATCATCGTGCGCTGATGACACTCCTTGAATCGGTACAACAGCAATCGATATATATTGCGCCCGAAGTCGTAAAGTGGCGCCGGCATTTGCACGCAAATCCTGAGCTCTCCTATAAAGAATACAACACCTCCAAATTTGTCGCGAAAACACTTCGCGAGATTGGATTGACACCCGTAGAGGGTGTTGCTGTGACCGGTATTGTGGCATTGGTAGAAGGGAAAAATCCTTCCAAGAATGTCATTGCCTTGCGTGCAGACATGGATGCGCTCCCGATT
The DNA here is from genome assembly GCA_025358195.1 of Cyclobacteriaceae bacterium. Classification (GTDB taxonomy): domain Bacteria; phylum Bacteroidota; class Bacteroidia; order Cytophagales; family Cyclobacteriaceae; genus ELB16-189. Next base: position 2,025 of record JANYKP010000301.1, on the reverse strand, counting down.
ACCGAGGCCAACACCGTCGATTACAAATCAAAAAATGCGGGGGTCATGCACGCATGCGGACATGATGTGCACACCGCTTCCCTTTTGGGTACAGCAAAAATTTTACATTCGCTAAAAACCCATTTTGAAGGAACGGTCAAATTCATCTTCCAACCAGGCGAAGAAAAAAATCCCGGGGGTGCTTCCTACATGATACGTGACGGTGTGCTGGAAAATCCAAGGCCGGCCTCCATCATCGGACAGCATGTGATGCCGTTACTGCCGGCAGGAACCATCGGCTTTCGCGAAGGCATGTATATGGCCAGTTCGGATGAGATTTACCTGACCGTAATAGGCAAGGGTGGGCACGCAGCCGCACCGGAGTTGACCATTGATCCGGTGCTGATAGCGTCTCATATTATTATTGCCCTTCAACAAATAATCAGCCGGAATGCAAGCCCCAAACAACCAACCGTGTTGTCTTTTGGGAAAATTACCGGGGAAGGTGCCACCAATATAATCCCGAACGAGGTAAAAATTGCAGGAACCTTCCGCGCCTTGAATGAAGTGTGGCGAAAGGAGGCTTTGATCAAAATCAAGAAGATGGCCGAAAGTATCGCCGAAGGTATGGGAGGACGTTGTGAGGTAGAAATCTCCCATGGCTATCCTTATCTTGAAAATAATCCAGCACTTACACGAAGTATCCGAAGAGCGGCAGAAGAGTATGTCGGTAAAGAAAATGTCGTGGACATTGACCTCACGTTGGGCTCTGAAGATTTCGCTTACTATTCACAGGTGATACCCGCTTCATTCTACAGACTTGGAACCCGAAATGAAGCCAAGGGTATCACATCCTACGTACACACGCCTACTTTCAACATTGACGAGGACGCGCTGGCTATTGGTCCTGGCCTCATGGCATGGATGGCGCTTCGGGAGTTGGGGATTAAATAAATAATATTCTTTATTGCCCGACCATTCACGATGTTTTCAAATTGGTGTGGAAATATTTCGTCCCTACAGGACGATGTTCCGGTTTGGATATACTTTCTACAAACAGATAGCCCCGCTGGGGCATCGGGTCTTAGTAACAATGTAATCGACGGACCTACATCGCTCCGTAGGAACGAAATGTTTAAGGGTTAATGAGATGCAGCCACCATTCTTACGAATGCTGAATTAAGTCTTCGTTAACATCTTTCTTCTTACGGGTGGGTTTCTATCTTTACAAAGCAAGATGAAGAACGAGTTTCCACCCATTCAGCCAACACCTTCGGAACGAAGACCTTTTCACTGGAAAACATTCCTGCGCAACACAGCCTACATGCTGGCGGCCCTTGTAATTTTTATTATTGCTTTGGAGTTAATGTTGTCCTCGCTTCAGCATCTTGGTCGAACTGTCGCAGAGACGATCATACTTGCTACTTCAAACCCTTTCACGGCATTGTTCATTGGCTTGCTTATTACGGCCATCATTCAAAGCAGCACGGCAACAACGTCGATGACGGTTGCACTTGTTGCCTCTGGTTCGCTCACATTGGAAAGCGCTGTACCCATCATCATGGGCGCTAATGTGGGTACAACCATCACCAGCACTATCGTTTCATTGGGGTTCCTGCCAAAGAAAAAGGAATTTCGAAGAGCTGTCGCAGCCGGCACGTATCATGACTTCTTCAATATTCTCACAGTTATCATACTTTTTCCGCTGGAGTATTATTTTCAATTTCTTTCGCGCCTGTCACAATACATCGCCACTACCTTCTTCAATCAACCGATTGGCCCGATGCAAGGGAATTTTTCTCTGTTGGGTGGCTTGAGCGAAATTACAGACTGGTTAGTGACCATCATCGGCAATGGTTTTGTGCTGATCATTTTATCCATGGTGCTGTTGTTTGGTTCCATTCTTTTTTTTCGAAAGGTGCTCACCAATTTACTTGGCTTCGGCTCACCTGAACGTTTTCAGCGGTTTTTCTTTCGAAGCCCCATGAAGTCATTCGCATGGGGAGTCCTTACTACAGCGGCCATTCGGTCAAGTTCAGTTACAAC
>JANYKP010000249.1 GCA_025358195.1 Cyclobacteriaceae bacterium | reverse complement strand
TGATCAATTCGACGCACTTCCAGGTGGCAATCTTTACTTTGTAAAAAAAAGCCTTCGCAAAATCCTGCGGATGACGAATAAGCAAATCCGGTATTCGGGTGTAAAGCAATCTGAACTTGAATTGCGCATCCATTTCTGTACCCGGCTTAAAAACTCCGGAATTCGGTTGGACAGAAGCCCTGTCCTCCTAAATTTGTACCAGCAGCAGCTGAAAAAGATCAATTTAGCGCTTGCAAAACTTCCCGAGGATTTGCAGTTCGACTATCAGCGGGCGGTGAGAAATCTGTAAGATAATGGAACATCAACCCAACAATCCTTTGCACGGCAAGACACTTGAAACGATTCTTACACACCTGGTTGATCGGTATGGCTGGGAAGAATTGGGAAAACGAATCAACATCAACTGCTTTATCCATGATCCAAGTATCAAATCGAGCCTGGTTTTTCTGCGCAAAACGTCCTGGGCGCGCAAAAAGGTAGAAGATCTTTACCAGGAGTCCATCAGTTAATTTTAATCATTTTTATTGCCCGGCACTCATTCCATACAGCATTAAATGAAAACTTACCGTTTAATTCCGATCTTGTCTTGTCACATGATATTTCACACAATTTTTCGCAATAGGATTTGGGGGATTATACTATGCCTCCTCGTAACCCCCTTTCTACTTTCCGCCCAGGAAAAATGGAGAGACCTTTTCAATGGCAAAGACCTTCGGGGGTGGAAACTTCTGAATGGTAAAGCTAAATTCGAGGTAGTGGGTAATGAAATTGTAGGAACCTCAGTAACCAATGAACCCAACACCTTCCTGGTTACAGAAGAAACCTTCGGAGATTTTATATTAGAGGTGCAATTCAAAATTGATCCCGGCACCAATTCAGGTATTCAGTTTCGAAGCGAGAGCAAACCTGATTATAAAAATGGACGCGTTCATGGCTATCAATATGAGTTGGATCCATCTTCCCGTGCCTGGACAGGAGGTATTTATGACGAAGCACGAAGAGATTGGCTGTATTCGTTAGAATACAATGCTGAAGCAAAGGGAGACTTCAAACTGAACGACTGGAATGTTGCACGCATAGAATGTATCGGCAATACCTTGCGTACATTTATTAATGGATTTCCAGCTGCGCACGTGGTGGATAACCTAACTCCGAAAGGTTTCATTGCCCTGCAAGTGCATGCGATAGAAAAACCTTCCGATGCAGGTAAGCAGGTACATTGGCGCAACATACGCATCCAAACTCAAGACCTGGTCCCCACTCCGTATGACAAAATCTTTGTGGTTAACCTGGTCCCTAATACGCTTTCTGAACAGGAGAAGATGAATGGTGTTACCCTGTTGTGGGATGGAAAGACAACGAATGGCTGGAGAGGAGCTTATAAAGAGAAGTTCCCCGAAAAAGGATGGGAGATAAAAGACGGTGAGATACGCGTTATGAAATCGACCGGAGGAGAATCTGTTAACGGAGGTGATATTGTCACGACCAAGGAATACAGCGCTTTTGATTTGCAATTTGAATTTAAACTGAGCGAAGGAGCGAACAGCGGTGTTAAATATTTTGTGACTGAGAAAGAAGAGAATAAAGGCTCCGCCATCGGCTTGGAATATCAGCTGCTTGACGATGATAAACATCCCGATGCGAAGGAAGGGGTAGTGGGTAACCGGACCCTTGCTTCGTTGTATGATCTAATACCATCATTAAAAGTCGCGCGCGGTATTCACAAAATCGGTGAATGGAATTCCGGTAGTATCGTCGTGTATCCCGACAGCCGCGTGGAGCACTGGCTCAATGGATATAAAGTGGTGGAATATCAACGGGGCAGCCTTATTTATGACGCCCTGGTTGCCAGGAGTAAATATTCTCAATGGAAAGATTTTGGAAAAGCTGAAAAGGGTCATATTCTCTTACAAGATCATGGAGATCAGGTTTCTTTCAGAAGTATTAAAATACATGAGTTTAAATAGTATTTAAATCCCTCTCCCGAAGCTCTCCTCCTGGAGAAGGGCCTGGGATGAGGCCCAACCATCAATCATATGAAACGAAGAAAATTTATCACCCAGTCAACCCTGGCCGCCACTGGAACTTATCTCGGCGCGATGGGCTTTGGCGCAAGGAGTTATGGCAACATCATCGGTGCCAACGATCGGGTACGTGTTGGAGTTGTTGGATTTTCAGATCGTTTTAAAAGTTCACTCGTGCCCGCTTTCCTGAATCACTACAAAGAATTGAATTTCGATATGGTGGCCGTGTCGGATATCTGGAAGATCAAACGGGAAGCCGGACAAGCCCACCTGAAGGAAAAGCTTGGTCATGATATCAAGGCATGCCGCAACAATGATGAACTGTATGGGACGAAAGATATTGATGCTGTTATTATCAGTACCGCAGATTTTCAACATGCACTGCATGCAATTGAAGCAGTCAATGCAGGTTGTGACGCGTATGTGGAGAAGCCGTTTGCCGAAACAATGGAAGACAACAGGTCTGCGCTGAAAGCAATCAAAGAATCAAAAAAAGTCATTCAGATCGGGTCGCAAAGAAGGAGTGGAGCCAACTATCATGCCGCAGCCAATTTTATTAAAAGCGGAAAGTTTGGCCCCATCACAATGGTGGAATTGCTGTGGAACCTGAACCAACCAGGTCGTTGGCGCAGACCAAAACTGGTGGCAATGATGAAGGAAGAGGACACCGACTGGAAACGTTTTCTGATGAATCGACCTGCCGATGTGTTCAGCGCGCGCAAGCACCTGGAGTTTCGTTTGTTCTGGCCGTACTCGTCAGGCATGCCGGGTCAATGGATGAGTCACCAGATTGATACGGTACACTGGTTTTCTGGATTGAAGCATCCGCGTTCGGTGGTTGCCAACGGTGGTGTCTACGTTTGGAAAGACGGCCGTGAGAATTGGGACACCATGACTGCCGCATTTGAATATGGACCGTTGGAAGACCCATCTTCGGGTTTTCAGGTGATCTTTTGCTCACGCATGCACAATGGTGAAGAAAATCCTAAGGAAGCGTACTACTCAAACGGAGGCGAGCTTAATCTGTTGACCAACAAAGTTTCTTCCGCAGGAGGTCTGAAGGAGAACTTTGCAAAAGATATGAACATGCAAGCGAACTTGCTCCCCGAAGTAGACCTTAACGTACGCGATGAAAAAGTCGTTTCTTCGGCAAACACAGGAGGTGATTTCCTTACCTCCAGTCACATGCGCAACTGGATGGACTGCGTGCG
>JANYKP010000227.1 GCA_025358195.1 Cyclobacteriaceae bacterium | reverse complement strand
TGAAAAATGCCCCACCGCACGGCTGACAAATGAAGAGTGTTGTAACTTAACGGGGGACGAAAGACACGGCTTCGAATGAAGTGAGGAGAAGGGCCCTACTACTGCCAACAAAATGTATAAAACATGGCTGGGGTTCAGTGTAAATTTGTAGTTTAGTTTTTCAAAATGCGTTTGGTGTCGTGGGACAGTGACACGCTTCTAATTCCCGCCACGTTTCATACACAGGTTGGTGGCAATGTGGCCGGACAAAAAACTCAACTGACGGGGGACACTTTTCTCTAGTTCACCTTTAAGGCAAATAATGGTTTTGAAGCTTGGGGAATAAATATAGTCTTCGGTTTGTCTAAATGGTATTAGTTTTAAACTGAATCTTTATGTGTACCAAAAATTGTAAGGTCTCCTTTTTTTCAATTTGTTTGAGTCTTCTTATGTTCAATGAAGCTTATTGTCAAGTCAGCAAGCAGAACTTGAGCAAAGAAAAAAAAGTAAATAAGCAGGTAATGCTCATGAACCGCATCGGCCCTTCTGTGTCGGAGCTCTACATTGCCAATTCAGACGGAACAAATTCAAATAAATTATTCCCGACATCAGGTTTTGATTATCATGCCTCTTTTTCGCATGACGGAAAATGGATCGTGTTTACTTCCGAACGAAACGGATTTGGTCAAGCCGACATCTATCGTGTTCATCCTGATGGAACGGGAATCGAACAACTCACGGACAATCCTGCCTTTGATGATCAGGCTTCTCTTTCTCCCGATGGAAAAAAATTAGCCTTTGTTTCTTCAAGAGAAACAAAAACAGGAAATATCTGGATCATGGATATCGCATCAAAAAAAGTGACGAGCCTAACAGGTCAGCAAGGTATTTCAGGTGACCCGATGAAGCCGAATGGATTTTTCAGACCTTCATGGTCGCCTGATGGTAAATGGTTGGCATTCTCATCTGACCGCAATACCATTTGGAGAGGACATGGCAATGGCTCGGGTTGGGAACACACTCAGGAGTTGGGCATCTACTTAATAAAGCCTGATGGGAGTGGACTTCGTAAAATTTCTGACGAAGGAATCTGCGCGGGTTCTCCGGAATGGTCAAGAGATGGACAACGGGTTGTGTTCTATGAAATGTCTATCGAGGATACATGGAATGCAAGAACATCTTTTGGTGCTGCAAAGGCAGTCTCTCAAATCGTTTCAGTAGATATCGCAACAGGCAAAAAAGAAATTCACACTACAGGCGCAGGATTGAAATTGTTACCGCAGTATGTGTCTAATGATAACATTGGTTATCTCAGCAAAGCAGGTGCAAATGAAGGTGTAGGATATACAAACGGAAGTGGCTTCAAAGAAAAACTTCGCTCACCATCGTGGTCACCTGATGGAAGCAAAGTAGTGTATGAGAAACAAGATTGGAAACCACGTCCTCAAAACCAATTGTTATACAGTTGGGATTCAAAGTATGAATATCGATACACCGATGTGTTTCCAAGTTTTTCAGTTGATGGTAAATTATTAATCACTGAAAAGAATGACAATTCATCCGTAGCCATTATGGATTCAGATGGTAGTAACAAAAAAAGAATTTTTGATGCAACGAATGGGGAGGCGTTTTCACCTTGCTGGTCACCCGATGGGCAATGGGTAGTTTTTGGATATGGAGGCTATTTCCAAAATCGAAAAACGAGAGCGGCCAAAATCATGATCGTAAAACGAGATGGCACAGAACTTCAGGATCTCACGGATGGAATGCCAAATGCGGGCTTCCCAAGTTTCTCGCCCGATGGAAAACATATTGTATATCGTATCTGGAGCAAAGACAATCTTGCGGATAACGGACTTCGTATTATGAACATTGAGAACAAGAGTATTCAAGTATTGTCAAGCGAATATGACAATGTTCCGTATTGGTCGCCCGATGGAACGAAAATTCTTTTTACAAGAAAACATGACGATAATAATTTTGATATTTTCACAATCAAACCGGATGGCACTGACTTAAAGCAACTCACTACGTTTCCAGCCAATGATGCACACGCGGTGTGGAGTGCTGACGGTAAGCAAATTTTATGGAGCTGCGGTGATTATGGCTTCAAGGAAGAAGCAGCGTTATGCGACAATACCTTCCAACCTTACGGTGTTATCCTTATGATGAATGCAGATGGAAGCAACAAGCACGCTTTGACAGATAGTATTTGGGAGGACTCTATGCCATGTTTTGTTCCACTGCACGACTGAATTTAAGATTCGCGTACTATTGAGGGACGAAAAACAAGACCTACGAATGAATTGAGGGTAGGCCACACAGCCACCAATCGAGTAGACGGCCCCACCAGAATTAACTGATGCGGTGCGCCTCTCACACCACTGTACCCTTCGTTCCTCAGGGCAGGCCAAGTGGGTCGCGTATACAGCGGTTCATTAAGTTGTGGAGAAATTCTTTCGTAGTAGCTCAGCATGGATTCGTAACCTCTTTGGATCAACCGGTTCAGTGTGATGGTCGTTACCATGATGGGGCTTTGGGCAACGGCCCATCCTCCCATTCT
>JANYKP010000216.1 GCA_025358195.1 Cyclobacteriaceae bacterium | reverse complement strand
TCATCCTTTAGGTCTTTCGATAACAACACCAACACATAATTTCGTCCATCAGGAAGAAACACAATGGCTGAATCGTGATTGAGACCCGTGATCCAACCTGTCTTGTGGGCCACCTTTACATCCTGAGGAAGTTTAGCAGGTATAATGGTGTTATAAGTTTGATCCAATAATATCTTCGTCATTGCTTTAGAGGCCTCCGGATTGACAGCCTCTCCTTTTGCAATCTTTTCAAAGATCACCATCAGGTCATAAGCTGTTGTAGTATTGTTCTTTCCCAGTGCAAAGGCCTTTGAATCCTCCACTCCCCGCAGCACTTGAATATCCTGTGCACCCATGCTCCGCATGGTCTCGGTAACCTTTGTTGCATCAACAAGTTCGATTATAATATTGGTGGCCAGGTTACTGCTTTTGATAATCATCCGGTAGACCAAATCTGAAAGCGGACGCTTTTCACCAACATGTCTGAAGAGTTCTTGTTCACTGTCGTTGAGTGAATCGAGGTAAAAGGGGCTGCCATCGACAATACTTTTGAACTCTGTTTTGATAGTTATCGAATCGGTCATTGCAAACTTTCCTTCAGCAACTTGTTTAAATACCTCAATCATAACGGGTGTCTTCATTGTGCTGGCAGCATGAAACGAATCGTGTTCATTTATCAAAATCTCCTCTTTTGAAAGCAGGTCCCTGAATGCAACTGCAAAGGTCCCCTCCTGTTTTAACAGTTCGGCCTCAATTTCCTTTTTTAGTTTTTCCTTGCGGGATGCGCAGGAGCATTGCAACAATACAAGTGCAAGGATCACTACCCTAAAAATATTTTCGCTCATATTTGATTGTCAACTCCTAAATCTCACAAACGTTCCCATCGGCAGGTCCTTGCCCTTTTTTGAGGAAATAAAAAATTCACCAAACTCAAGCTCAGCAGGATCGAAGTGGGTCTTCACAACATTCAAACCAACCGTTGCAGAGAGCCCTACTGCGTACATCGAAAGGATGAAAAACGATTTTTGTGGCTCCAACAGGTCCTTGCTAAGCTTTATCAGTTCGTTAAGCTGCTCTTGCAGCGTCCACTTCTCCCCTTCCGGACCGCGACCATAAGGAGGTGGGTCCATAATAATTCCGTTGTATTTATTTCCCCGTTTCACTTCCCGCTTGACAAACTTCAACGCATCTTCATACACCCACCGGATGTCGGATTGATTGTTTAATTGCATATTTTGGTTGGCCCAATTCAATCCCGGACGTGATGCGTCCACATGTGTGACTTCCGCACCCGCCATTTTCGCCATGACCGACGCGGCGCCCGTGTAAGCAAAGAGATTGAGTACTTTGGATTTGGACGTGTTCCAACTTCGGATGGTATCATGAATGAAATTCCAATTGGAGCCCTGCTCTGGGAAAATTCCCACATGGCCAAAGCCGGTGAGCGCCAAGCGAAGAATAAGATTACAATCTTGATGATGGTATGTCACTTGCCAGCTTTCGGGAATCTCTTTTAACTTTTTCCACCCGCCCTTAACCTCATCTGTAAACCGGAATTTATCGCTTTGCTCACGTGAGAAATGTGCGTGAGCCATTCGCTTCCATTCCTGATCAGGCAATGATCGTTCCCAGATGGCCTGCGGCTCAGGGCGGATAAGGATATATTTTCCAAAACGCTCCAGCTTCTCAAAGTCACCGGAGTCGATGAGTTCGTAGTCGTGCCAGATGGGATGGAGTAACTTCACTGGGTAAAGATAGTGGCTAACTTTCATGTTTCAGATTTCACGAATCAAAAAGCTTACTTTAACTTGAATGTCTAAATCCCAGAATTTGAAACCCGGAACCGTCATCACTAGCACCCATAACCCGAAAGTCAAGAGCCTGCTTTCATTGGAGAAGCCGCGTGAACGAAGACGGCAGCAGCAGTTTATTGTGGAAGGCAAAAAGGAGATTGGCCTCGCGCTGCAAGCGGGTTACAAAATCGGGAATCTGTTTTACTGCGTCGACATTTTTCCGGAGACTGATCTAAAGTCTTTGAACATAGAAGACAAATTCCTGGTGCCCGTAACGCAAGAAGTATTTGACAAAATCGCGGTGCGTGAAAACTCGGGTGGTGTGATCGCTGTGGCTGAAATGAAGACACACCGCCTGGAAGAAATTAAACTGAGTAAGAACCCGCTGGTGTTAGTGCTTGAGTCCGTCGAAAAGCCTGGTAATCTGGGCGCCATTCTTCGCACAAGCGATGCCGCCGGTGTCGATGCGGTGATCATCTGTGACACCCAGACCGACTTTTACAATCCCAATGTCGTACGGTCGAGTCTCGGGTGCATCTTTACAAAACAAATTGCAGCCGCCACCTCCGATGAAACCATTGCCTGGTTAAAGAAAAATAAAGTGACTATTTATTGCACGTACCTCAAAGCATCACGGCCCTATCACGAGGTTGATTTTACGAGACCCGCTGCGATTGTCATGGGCACAGAAGCCACCGGCCTGTCGGATAGTTGGGTGAAAAACTCGGATGCTAACATCATCATCCCGATGCAAGGAAAAATTGATTCAATGAACGTGTCAACGGCGGCGGCTGTAGTTGTTTTCGAAGCCGTAAGGCAGCGTGGGGCCTCACATATCGGGCAACCCCACTAGAATATGAAAAGGACTTTGACGGTACCAGTTTGTCGCCAGTTGGGATGGCCGCTGTTTTTCCCAACCTACTTGGTCTTAGGCATTTTTTCAATTGCAGTAGCAGCCCAGCAGGTTATGCAAACTTTGTTGCTGCCTCAGCGCAGGGAATTTGAAATGCACCCGCTAAAGCTCATATTTAACTATACTTAAAATATTACTATATTTGATAACAAGTTTTAATTATACTTAAAATATACTTGAAAACCGCAAATAACCCTACTCCAAGGCCTATTTATCTCGATAGGATTAAGCCCTACATCGGCAAAAATCTCATTAAAGTGCTGGTGGGCCAACGAAGAGTCGGTAAAAGTTTTTTGTTGCTTCAGCTAATGGATATTATCCGAAGTCAACATGCGGACGCCAATATTATTTATATCAATAAAGAACTCTTCGAGCACGACAGTCTGCGCGATTACAAAGACTTAATCAAAAGTGTGAGGGACCAAACCAGCAAAAGCAAGAAAAATTATCTTTTCATAGATGAGATACAGGACATTTCCGATTTTGAAAAAGCCATCCGTAACCTGCAGGTGAAAGGAGAGCATGACATTTACATTACCGGCAGCAATGCCTTCTTGCTTTCCGGAGAACTGGCCACCTACCTGAGCGGGCGTTATGTGGAGTTTAAGATTTTCGGTTTAACCTATAATGAATTTCTCACCTTCCACGAATTGCCCGATTCACAGAAAACGTTTTTGACCTACCTGAAGTATGGTGGGTTACCCTATCTCATCAACTTAACCCTTACGGATGATCTGATTTATGATTACCTGCGGAATATTTACGCGGCCATTCTTTTCAAAGACATCGTTGCCAGACACCGGATCCGAAATGTTTCTCTTCTGGAGAACCTCGTGAGCTATGTGGCCGACAATATAGGAAATCTGATGTCGGCGAAAAGCATCAGTGATTTTCTAAAATCCCAAAAAGTAAAAGTTTCACCCAATGTCATCCTTAGCTATCTCAGTTTTTTAGAGCAGGCCTTTTTCATTTTAAAAGTCAATCGGGAAGAACTGCGGGGAAAGAAAATTTTTGAGATCGGACAAAAGTATTATCTCGAAGACCTCGGCCTGCGACATGCGCTGTTAGGCTACCGCACCGCTGATATTGGAAAAATTCTGGAGAATATAGTTTATCTTCATTTGGTTATTGCTGGCTACCAGGTGCGCATCGGCAAATTTCAGAATAAGGAAATAGATTTCGTTTGCACGCGTGGCGATGAGAAGATATATGTGCAAGTTGCTTATTTGATCACCGACGAGGCCACGGCAAAACGGGAGTTTGGTAACCTCGAACTGGTTTATGATAACCACCCCAAGTTTGTGGTGTCCCTTGATGAGAATGCTACGGGCAATGTGGCCGGTATCAAACATGTGCATATCCGGGAGTTCATCAAGCAGCTTATTTGAATATCTTTGATTATGGCATCTATCTTCTCGGGCTTTGAATACGACATCTACCTTCGTTTTACTATGGCGGACAAGTCTTCATCTTTTAAAAAGTCACTATGCCTTCATTGATTCAAGGATACGAATACGATATATTCATCTCCTACCGCCAAAACGATAACCGTTCGGGCTGGGTAACTGAGTTTGTAAAAAATCTTCAAGAAGAATTATCAGCAACGATCAAAGAATCCATTTCTGTTTACTTCGACACAAACCCCGACGATGGCCTGCTCGAAACCCACAACGTTGACAAAAGCCTGGAAGGCAAACTGAAATGCCTAATCTTCATCCCCATCATCTCTCAAACCTACTGCGACCCAAAAAGCTTTGCCTGGCAGCATGAGTTCTGTGCGTTTAACAAACTGGTGAACGAAGGCGCTCCCTCTCCTCCGGAGAGGGGCGGGGTGAGGCAGGATCCGTTTGGAAGAAATGTTAACTGAATGATGGCCATCCCCTTGACCTCCCCTGACCACCTCCGCCAACTCCTCGACCAGGGCCGCTACCTGGAAGCACGATCGGAATCGGAAAAACTGATTTCGACCTCCGATGATTTATCGACCAAGCAAATTCACGCACTAGCGCTTTCTAAATCTGGCACACCCCAGGTCGCAGCTGAATTTTTTGGACCGATCCACCAACAGCATCCTGGCGACGCAGAAACGGCCGGCATCATGGGCGGCATCTACAAA
>JANYKP010000152.1 GCA_025358195.1 Cyclobacteriaceae bacterium | reverse complement strand
TGGGGATAAGCTTCTCGAAAAAGAGCTCGAATTATATATCGGTTGGGGTTTCCTGCAAAAGATATGTGCATAGGCAAGAAGCCTTAAGGCTGGGGTTATTTAATTCCTCTACATATGGACTTTAGTCCAGCCCGATACTCTCAACACTCAAAATCAAATCGTTACCGATAAAATTAGGCTTTAAAATAATATAAGATCACCCTCATATGTCTGGTCACTAAGGTTTTAATGGTCACCATCGATTGTCGGCAATTGTTAATTCGCAACAATTTACAGGTTTTCAATAAGCTGAATGTAAGATTTAATTCCTTCTTCAATCTCATTTAAAAAAATAAACTCGTCCGCGCTGTGGGAACGCGCTGAATCACCTGGACCCATCTTAATAGACGGAACCGGGATCAGTGCCCTGTCGGAGGTGGTAGGGGAGCCGTACAGTTTCTTTCCTTGTTTTTTGACTGCCTTTATGAGCGGATGATCTTCACTTATTCCGGAAGGGCGCAACCGAAGAGATCTTGGCGCTACCGAACAAGAAACGTTTTCTTTGACGATACCGAGGACTTCCTCCAGCGTGTACGCGTCCGTTACCCGGATATCCACCGTGAATGTGCATTCGGGAGGCACCTGGTTGTGTGCCTCTCCTCCCTGGATGATGGTCACCGACATTTTCACATTGCCAAGAGTAGGGGAAGTCCTGGGAAATTGAAAGCTGCGAAACCACTCAATATCTTTCAACGCGTTGTAGATCGCGTTCTCACCTTCTTCACGTGCCGCATGTCCCGCTTTACCATGACTGATGCAATCGAGGACCAACAGGCCTTTTTCTGCGATAGCAACATCCGTCAGGGTAGGTTCGCCTACGATTGCAAAATCAATTTTGGGAAGTAGCGACCAGATACTTTCAATTCCGTTCGCGCCGGAAATTTCTTCTTCGGCTGTAGCCGCCAGCACAATATTGTGTGTGAGATCCTTTTGGTCATAAAAATTCAGAAAGGTAGCAAGGAGCGCTACTAGCGGACCGCCCGCATCATTGCTCCCCAATCCATATAACTTACCATCCTCCAGGGTTGGTGAAAAGGGATCTCGCGTGTACCCTTGATTGGGCCTTACCGTATCATGATGGGAGTTTAATAAGATGGTGGGTTTGGAAGAGTCATAATATTTGTTTTTTACCCAGATATTATTTCCCTTTTGTTCAGTGTGAATCGAATGCTGCTGAAAGAAATCCTTAATAATCGACGCGGTCTTATCTTCCTCCCTGCTAAAGGAAGTAGTGGCGATAAGCTTGGCAAGCAAATCGATGGCATGGGTGGATAGTTGAGTCTGATTCAACATACTGAATTCTGGTTGCTAGTTGCCCAACTGCTTACTGCCTACTTTTTTATAAGTGTTCCCTCCGTTTCTTCCTTCGTATTCCTGATCAAATCTCCTGCTTCGCCGATCAGCACCTCTTGTACACCGGAGCGAATCGCCGAAAAGGCATTTTCCAATTTCGGTAAAATTCCATCAGCAAAAATTCCCAACGATAATAATTGTTTATAGCTTGCCTCATCTAAAAGTCGTATGACCGAATTCTTGTCCTTTACATCTTTTAAGACGCCTTTGTTTTCAAAGCAGAAAATCAATCGCACGTCGAAGTGTTTGCAGAGTGACACCGCCAATACCGAGGCGATTGTATCTGCATTCGTGTTGAGAATGACGCCATCCGCGTAGGTGAGCGGTGCGAAGACGGGGATCACGTTTTGCTTCAGCAGGAAATATAAGAGCGTTGAATTCACACTGCCAGGTGTAATGTCTCCCACAAAGCCATAATCAACCTCTTTTATAGGACGCTTTACGGCTTTGATCATGTTTCCGTCAGCTCCTGTCAACCCCATTGCGTTACAACCGAGGTGTTGCAACTGGGCCACCATTTGTTTGTTGATCAATCCACCATACACCATGGTCACCAAGTCGAGTGTGGGGCCGTCCGTAATTCTCCGGCCGTTGACATAATTGGATTGTATTCCGAGCTGATCGCCAATTTTGGTAGCAATTTTTCCGCCACCATGGATGAGGATCTTCGGTGCCTGAATGGAAGCGACGTCTTTTAGGAACTTGCTCAATGCCGCTTCATCGTCGAGTACGTTACCGCCGATCTTGATTATGTATAACTTGTTCATATTCAAATTTAGCTTTTAGCTTTTGGCTTTTGGCGCTGATCTCCCACTTCCTACTTCCCACTTTTCAACATTTCCGCCAATACCGCCTGTGCCGCCCACACTCGGTTGCCGGCTTGTTGCGTTACAAGGCTAGCAGGGCTGTCAAGTATTTCATCACTTAATTCAACGTTCCTTCTTACAGGCAAGCAATGCATAACACGTGCATTGTTTGTTCGTTGAAGTTTTTCATTGGTCAGCATCCATTTGGGATCATTGCAATAAATCCTGCCGTAGTCGGTATAGGTGCTCCAGTTTTTAACGTACACAAAGTCGGCATTTTTCAATGCTTCGTCCTGGTTCAACACAATCGAAGCATGCTGCGTGAATTCCTTGTCGAGGTGGTAATCTTCCGGATGGGTGATAACAAAATCGGCCGCGCCCCAGGCATTTACCCATTGTGAAAAACTATTAGCAACACATTGTGGTAAAGCCTTCACGTGAGGCGCCCAGGTTAGCACAATCTTTGGTTTCCTTTTCTCTTTAAAAGTTTCGCTAATCGTAATGATATCCGCAAGACTTTGCAGCGGATGAAGCGTGGCACTTTCCAGGCTGACAACCGGGATACCGGAATATTTCATGAATTGCCGGATATAAAGTTCGCTGTAATCTTCTTCCTTATTTTTCAGCGATGGAAATGTGCGGATGCCCAGTATATCAAAATATTTTCCCAAAACCGGAGCGGCATCCTTTACATGTTCCACGGTGGTTCCACTCATAATCGTTTCGTCCTCGAATTCCAGGGCCCATCCTTCCTGCCCTACATTGAAGACCACGGCCTCCATCCCCAGATTTGCTGCAGCAATTTGTGTACTAAGCCGTGTGCGCATACTTGGATTGAGAAACAACAATCCAATCCGTTTATTGACGCCAGCACCTTTGTCTTTAAATGGATTCGCTTTGTAGTCAAGTGCCATCCTGATCAGGAAATTAATATCGGGGACGTCTTTAACTGAAACAAAATTCTTCATGCTAGTTCTTGTTTCAATGCAGTTATAAATAAATCGGCTTCTTCTTTGGTTAACGCCAGCGAAGGTAACAGCCGGATCGTATTGGGTTTTGCTTCTCCTGTAAAGATACGATGGTTAAAAAGTAAGTTCGTGCGCACTTCTTTTTTATCATCGGACAAATCGAAGCCTATCATCAGGCCTTTCCCTCTTACTTCTTTGACTGCAGAGAGTTTGCCTATTTCGGTGAGCCAATACGAGCCAATTGTCACCGCGTTTTCCATCAGTTTTTCTCTTTCCATCACTTCAATCACAGCCAACCCGGCTGTGCATGCCAGGTAATTTCCTCCGAAGGTAGTGCCCAGCATACCGCTCCATGGTTTGAAGTCCGGATGAATCAACACGCCGCCGATCGGGAAGCCGTTGCCCATCCCCTTTGCCGTAGTAATGATGGATGGTTGAATGCCAGCGTGCTGGTGCGCAAAGAATTTTCCAGTTCGTCCGTATCCGCTTTGTATCTCATCCAGGATGAGAAGGGATCCGTTTGCTTTGCATTTCTTTTCCAGGAATTGGAGGAAGGAATCGCGGGGCAACTGAATGCCACCAACTCCCTGAATGCCTTCGATGATTACAGCAGCTACGGTATTATCGTGTACAGCATTAAAAGCCTGCTCATCATTCATGGCCACAAAAATAATTTCATGGCCTGCATTGAAGGGTGATACAATTTTTGGATTATCGGTTGCAGCGACCGCACCGGATGTTCGCCCGTGAAATGCTTTTTTGAACGAGATCACTTTTTTTCTTCCTGTAACGAAAGAAGCAAGTTTCAGCCCATTCTCATTGGCCTCGGCGCCGGAATTGCACAGGAATAATTGATAGTCTGGATAGCCTGAAATTTGCCCGAGTCGTTCGGCCAACTTCTCTTGTAGGGGATTTTGAACACTGTTGGAATAAAACCCGATCTTGTTCAGTTGGTCGGTTAATGACTTAATATAATACGGATGCGAATGACCGATAGAGATTACGGCATGACCACCATATAAATCAAGGTATTTGATTCCGTTTTCGTCCCACATGTAACAACCTTCTCCTTTAACAGGAGTGATGTCTTGTAATGGATATACGTCGAATAAATTCATAAAAGCCCCCTCCAAACCTCCCCCGAGAGGGGAGGCTAAAAAATGTTTTTGTTTATATTCTGCTTGTAATTAACGGCCTCCTAAAGTCTTGCAGCCTGCAAAACGCCCCTCCTTCGGAGGGGTTGGGGGAGGCTGTTCTCTTAAAATGCCACTGCCTTCAAATTCAGTCCGGTTGTTTCTTCCAGTCCAAAAATCAGGTTCATATTCTGGACTGCCTGTCCCGAAGCGCCTTTCAGTAAATTATCTGTTACCGAAAGTATCATCAGCTTATTGCCATGTTTTTCGAGATAAACAATCGCCTTGTTGGTGTTTACCACTTGTTTCAGATCAGGATTGGTCAGGCTCACAAACACAAAAGGATGCGATGCATAATAATCCTGATATAGCTTGACGGCTTCTTCTAAAGAACCGTCGAATTTGGTATAAACCGAAGCGAATATTCCTCGGGTATGATTTCCACGAACCGGAATAAAGTTAATATCAAAGTTGAAGTTGGGTTGCAACTGTTTAAGGCTTTCGCCAATTTCTCCCAAATGCTGATGCTCAAATGCTTTGTAAACCGAAACGTTATTGTTTCTCCAACTGAAATGCGAAGTTTCGCTTGGCGCTTGTCCTGCTCCGGTCGAGCCGGTTATGCCATTCACATGAAGTTCGTCTTTAATCAAACCGGTAGCGGCCAAAGGCAAAACAGCCAACTGAATTCCAGTCGCAAAACAACCCGGATTGGCAATTTTACTTGATTTTATTATCAGTTCGCGATTCAATTCAGGTAAGCCGTAAACAAAGGAGTTTCCCTCTTTTTTTAGCCTGAAATCGTGGCTCATATCAATGATTTTTACGCTTTCAGGCAAGGAATTTTTTGCCATAAATTCTTTCGATTTTCCGTGTCCCATGCAGAAAAACGCCACATCGATCAGCGAAAAATCGGCTTCAGCGACAAACCGAATGTCGGTATCGCCCAACAAATCGCCATGCACATCCGAAAGCAAATTTCCGGCATTGCTG
>JANYKP010000146.1 GCA_025358195.1 Cyclobacteriaceae bacterium | reverse complement strand
CAGGTGTGGAAGAAAATAAGTATGGTTTAATCCAGGTCCTCCGTGAACGACAAGTAAAGGCTCTCCACGGCCAAATACTTTTACAAAAAGTTTTGTGCCATTAATTTCCCTGACTCCTTCCGTCTTCACAACCTGGCCGTTCGAGGGGCTGGCAAGCCCTAAGAGGATGGGCAGCAAATACACGCAGCATCTGCTGATAGTCTTGCGATGAATAAGCAGGTTTGATAAAAGTACCTTCATTTGATCCATGGTGAATCAAAATTAAGAATTGGAATTCAATGGAAAGCCTTTTTAGCGACAGAACCAATCTAAAAACCAACCGTCATTACGAGTCTGCTTGCGAAGGCAAGTGCGCTGGAGACGGACGAAGTAATCCCCATGGGTGAAAGGCTCCGTTATGGGGGATTGCTTCAGTCGTCCCGAGGCGGGACCCCTTCGCAATGACGGTTTTAGTTTAGTAGGTATTGCTTCAGTCGTCCCGGGGCGGGACCCCTTCGCAATGACGGTTTTAATTTAGTAGGTATTCCTTCGATTCCCGGGCGGGACTCTCTCAGTTGTAATCCTGTACTTCCCAAAACAAGTCCCGCCATTCGGGATTCATGGAATTAATTAAATCTTCCTTGCGCTTTCGTGACCCGGCCTTGATTTGCTTTTCGCGTTCGATGGCAGACACAATTGAATCAAATACTTCAAAGTAGACCAGCTTGTCGATGTTGTATGTTGCTGTAAAGCTTTTTGGATAGAATTTGTCTTTATGCTTACCGATTCTCCCAGGCAAATTAGAGGTTACTCCAACGTACAGCACCGTATTGTGTTGGTTGGTAATGAGATAAACATACCCTCCTTTCTTGCGCCACATGACGGAAGCTTTATGCGCTCGTCCCGAAGCAGGACTCTTTCGCAATGCGGTTTCAAAATTAAAAATGGATTTCTGCTGATGTAACCCTGACTCAAAATGTTTTCCAGATGAATATTGCACCAGAATTCATCTGGGAGATTTTAGGAGCGACCCCGTCAGCGCCGCAAACCCCGCAGGAAGCCCGCCAATAATCGCTGTTAACAAAAAAAGCAACGCGGGCGTTTTGGTGGGAAAAATACGCGCCACCTTTTCCGTAAGAATGGATTGCGTTTGCATATCAATAAAGAAAGCCATTGAAAACCATAACAGTCCAACGGCCAGCAACCCCGAAAAAAAAGAAACCCATCCGCTGTTGCCAAATACATATCCTCCCACGAACGCGCCCAATGCAAGCGTCCACCAGGGAAGAAAATATTGGAGGATGAAACAGAGGGCGATTGTAAAAAGTGTTTGTTTGAGGAAGTTCATTTGGCGGGTGATAATTGCGTTGTTGAAAATTGAAAACCGGTCAGTTGTTGCGGAGCGGAGACAAAATGCATGGTGAAATACTGTGCCTTCGTCCAGGGTTCAATCATGTTGTTGTAAAACGGACTGCCTGGATTGCCACTTTGCCCGCCCGGATAAACGCCCCAGGCTTTTACACCTGCTTTTTCCAAACTCACCACCATGCGCCACGACGGTCCATGCGTGCGGGAGTTCGCATTTACGATGTCATGATTACCACCATGAATAACGTGGTAGCTCAAAGGTTCCAGCCGGAGGAGGTGGCCGATAAAGCTGTCTTTGAATGAAGCCCACTGCGGGTCTTTTTTGTTTTTCGTTTTCCACGCTTCGATGTTGCTCACACCTTTCGAAAATGATTTCCTCAAAACTTCCGTGGCCGTTTCTTTTTCCGGCGTAGCAACCAGATCAAAAAAAGAAAAAGCAGGCTGATTTTTGATAAGATAAATCGTGTTAAACGTGGTAGGATATCGCGTGGCCACGTGCGCGCTGTCCAGTTCATCCCAGACCATGGGCATGAGTGCATCCCACCAGGCTTCATAATAGGAGGCTCCTTCCGCTTCGATGGTGTTAAAATAATTCCACGATCTTAAAATTTGGTGAGCACGCTTTTCCTGATCGTTAAATTGAGTCGTATCAAGGTGACTGAGAAAAATGGGAAGGCTCTCTGCTGCCTTGAGGTTATAATTGTCATTTTGGAGTTTCATCAGATCCTTGGGCGTGATGGTTTTCAATTCACCCAGCACCTGGTTGATCCTGCGGTTCCGATACGCTTCGTACGACGTAGCACCAATGTAATATGGATACGTTCCATCAACAGGATACTGGTTCGCCGAACTTACAAATCCCCGTTCCGGATTTTTGTCCATCACGTTTTGCTCGTTCGGTATAAAGGCCTTCCACTCGCTCGACGTTTTACTTCCGTCCAGGATGAATTTTCCTTCCTCATTTCTACGTACCGGATACTTCCCCTGTATTCGCATCGCGATATCGCCATCTACGGAAGCAAATACAAAATTTTGTGCGGGACTGGCATAATGATCCAGCGCCTCCATGTAATCACGGTGGTTGCCAGCCCGGTTGAGTTTATGGAACGTCATGATCTCATTCGAAGCATCGTGTGCCATCCAGCGAAATGCGAAGTGGGCTGACTCACTCTCCTGGTGAAAACTTTCGTCGAAGACTACCGGTCCGTGATGTGTATAGGTGACGGTGTCATAAAAGGGCTGACCACCTTTCACCAAAAACTTTTCAATGACAGTCCTGGAAGGTATCCAGTTCCCATCACACTGATATTCCTTTTTTGTCTTGTCTTTAAAACTGATTTTATACCAATCCACCAAATCACGTTGAGCATTGGTGACACCCCAGGCGATCGAGTCATTGAATCCGCTGATAACGGCCGGTGAACCTGGCAAGGAAGCGCCCATGGTATTGACGTCCGGCGAGTTTAGATGAACGATGTACCAGATCGAAGGGAGGCTCAGGTTAAGGTGAGGGTCGTTGCAAAGAATCGGTGCACCGGTTGCTGTCTTTGAACCGCTCACCGCCCAGTTGTTGCTGCCCACATCGGGAGGGGATTTCTCCAAGGGTTTCAATGAAATTAATGCAAGGGGCATGGCCGATCGGGTAGTGTCGGGCACGATGGGTTTGAAATTCCATTTGCCGGGTTTGTCAACGATTGGATCGCCGACAGGCTCGCGGTCAGGATACAGTACCTCCAGGATATCTTTGCCAAAGAGCGCAAGGGCGTTTGTCATCTCAAGATCTTTTTCACCCATGTTAAGGGTTTGGGCCATGTTCTTTAACAAGAGCGCGCACTTCAGATTGGTCCACGGTTCGGGTGAATAATCGAGCAGCTTATATTCGAATGGATAGTCTTCGTAGGACAGTGACTTTATATATTCATTGACCCCCTGGGTATAATGGTCAACGATTGCTTTGCTGATGGGATCTGATTCCATTTTTTGAAGAGCATTTTGAGCCGCGAAGCCCATACCCAGCCTCCGTTGTCGCCGGTCAAAGTCGAGGCGTGCAGGGCCCAGCAATTCCGCAATCCTGCCGGCCGCTGCGTGAGTCTGGATTTCCATTTGCCACAGGCGGTCGATGGCGGTGACATAGCCCTGGGCGAGGAAGAGGTCGTCATCGTTTTTGGCAAAGATGTGAGGCACCCGAAGGCTATCATAAACGACTGTTACTTCCTGTGCCAACCCCGGTATGGAGAGCGACTTCCTGGAAGTCCTGGTGGACTCGGCATTTTGCCAGAAGCCATGGAAAGGGTCGAAGAATTTGCCGAGGGGTGGGATGGGAGAGCGGAGGTTCCAGCCGCGATTGAGGAAATAGACGAGGCCGATGGTTATGATTAGTGAAACTGACACCTTTAATAATCTCATGGTAATATCAATTTTTAGTAAAGTAAGGAGGAAATTACGAAGTACGAAGAGCGAATTGGTCCTTCCACAGGAGCACTTGAAATCGGGATACCATTACTGTGTGTGAGTCATCTGGTCCCCCGCCGGCGGGGGATTTAGGGGTGGACCAACCCACACTATCAATGGTGTGTGGCAGAATAAGAATCAACGATCAACGATTTTTTAACCGCAGAGCCGCAGAGGAAATGCAATGGACCCCAGAATTGCCACGGGTTTAAACCCGTGGCAATTTTGCTTTTAAAGAAGGAGCACATGAAATCGGGATACCATTACTGCGTGTGGGTCATCTGGTCCCCCGGCGGGGGATTTAGGGGGTGGACCAACCCACACTATCGATGGTGTGTGGCCGAATAACGAACAACGATTTTTCCTTCCAAAGTACTGTGTGACCGTCTTTCGTTAATCGTTCTTAGCGCCTCCGAGGCTCTGCAGCGCTGTCATCCAGCGCCAGGTCTATAAACTGAACTGCAGAAAATCCAAAACTCATTCCACAAACGGTTTCGAATGAAATCGTTAACTTTGGAAGCACAAACAGAACAGTTATGGATATCAACGCCGAGCGGACTTTGCTGATAAAAGAACTCCAACAAGTAGAAGATATCTCTCTGCTGAAAACATTAAAGGCTGTGCTTCATTATGGCCTGAAGAATGAAGGACGGATCAGTGTTGAACAATATAACCGGGAGTTGGAAGAAGCTGAAGCGGAAATAGCCCGGGGGGAGTCCACCACCCATGAGGAATTGAAAAAGCAGATGAAGGCATGGTAAAAAAATCCAGGCCCGTGGTGGTATGGAGCAATTTAGCATCCGTTTATTTCAAAAGCGCCTACGAACGGACCAAAGAAGAATCCTACAAAAACGCAGAAATGGTAAAAGAGGGGATCAGTAAGATAGTAGATGGCTTGCCCGATAACCCTGAAAAATACCCACCTGACAAATACAAGAAAAATAATACTGGAAATTATCGCGCTTTTGAAAAATATTCCTTTCGGGTTGCGTACGTGTACACGGAGAAAGAAATCAGAATCCTGCGGGTTCGTCATGTGAAACAGGAGCCGAAAGAGTATTAAACCCTGAACCTTAAACCTAAAACCTTGAATGAGTTTTGGATTTTTAACCGCTAAGGCGCTGAGGAAATGCAATAGGCCTTCTCAAACAACGAACAACCATCAACGATTTTTTAACCGCTGAGATCGCGGAGGAGTGCACGCAAAGACCGCTGAGAAATACCTACGTTGCGTTCTCCTGGAGTTAATATAAAACCATACTGAGCCCTGGAATTTTGTTAAATCCTTTGTCCGCAGTGAAGAGGGATTTGGTCCATTCATCGC
>JANYKP010000133.1 GCA_025358195.1 Cyclobacteriaceae bacterium | reverse complement strand
AAGAATTCTGGTCATTCGGAGAAAACTCATTCATGATAAGTTTAGAAAAAATGGGTTTGCATTATAAATTTGGGCAATTGCAAGATTTAAAATCAAGCTAACTTGTGTGCATAGGCAAGAGCCTTAAGGCTGGGGTTAATCTAGCGATTCTGTTAAAGGGCTTTAGCCCAAAACTGCATATCAGGCTAAAACCTCTTTGATTTTCTGTGCCGCATCTTTCAAAAGAATGGCAGAAAACACCTTTAAGCCTGATTGTTGGATGATTTTAGCTCCTTCTTCAGCATTTGTACCCTGTAAGCGCACAATGATGGGCACAGGGATGTTTCCAACCTTTTTATAGGCCTCTACCACACCGCTTGCAACTCGGTCGCAGCGCACAATACCGCCGAAGATATTGATCAGGATCGCCTTTACATTGGGATCTTTTAAGATGATTCTGAAGCCTGCTTCCACGGTTTCTGCATTGGCGCCACCACCCACGTCAAGGAAATTGGCCGGCTCGCCACCGGAGATTTTGATAATGTCCATCGTCGCCATCGCCAGCCCGGCTCCGTTGACCATACACCCGACGTTTCCGTCCAGCTTCACATAGTTGAGCCCGGATTTGCCAGCCTCCACCTCGAGTGGATCTTCCTCCGACACGTCGCGAAGCTCCGCCAGATCTTTATGTCTGTAAAGGGCATTATCGTCCAGGTTGACTTTACCGTCAACGGCAACGATCTTATTGTCAGAGGTTTTTAGAACGGGATTGATTTCAAACATCGATGCATCGGAAGCCATGTAGGCGGTGTACAACGCGTTGATAAACTTGATCATCTCTTTAAAAGCATTTCCTTCCAAACCTAAAGCAAAGGCGATCTTTCTCGCCTGAAAGGGCTGTATGCCAATGCCCGGGTCTACCCATTCTTTGATAATCTTTTCAGGTGTCGCCGCCGCCACATCTTCAATGTTCATTCCTCCTTCGGTGGAGGCCATGATCACCGGCTTGCTTTTCGATCGGTCCAGCAGGATGCTCATATAATACTCCTTCGGCTCTGACTCCCCTGGGTAATAAACATCTTGTGCGATCAACACCTTGTTAACTTTCTTTCCGGCCGGTCCCGTCTGATGGGTAACCAGTGTGCCACCCAAAATGGCCTTTGATTTTTCAAATACCTCCTCCACGCTTTTTGCCAGGACAACGCCTTTGGATCCAGTCTCTTTAACAGTACCTTTCCCGCGCCCACCGGCATGTATCTGTGACTTTACGACAAACCATTTGGTGCCCGTTTCCGCTTGTAATTCTTTCGCTGCCGCTACCGCCCGGTCGGGAGTGTCGGCTACAATGCCGAGCTGGATTGCTACTCCAAATTTTTTGAGAAGATCTTTTGCCTGGTATTCGTGGATATTCATAGTTAATAGTTTAAAGAATGTGGTTATGGAATTTACTTTCTTATGCAATATCTCTATTAGATTTTCATTTGACTAAAGCCTGGAAAGATCCATATCCAGTAACCCCGGACTTAAGGCTCGGGTTACTAAGTTTGCAAGCAAGCTAGTTTTTTTAAACCTTTATTTCAAAGAATTTACATATGCTGGATGCGATCGGTATTGAGAAGTCATACGGGGCCTTAAAAGTCCTCAAAGGAGTGGACCTGTCGGTAAAACAGGGGGAAGTGGTGTCAATCGTTGGGGCTTCGGGTGCCGGCAAAAGTACGCTGCTTCACATGTTAG
Source organism: Cyclobacteriaceae bacterium (assembly GCA_025358195.1). Lineage (GTDB taxonomy): Bacteria > Bacteroidota > Bacteroidia > Cytophagales > Cyclobacteriaceae > ELB16-189. The sequence goes on along the minus strand of JANYKP010000133.1, from coordinate 862 downwards.
GCACGCTGGATACACCCGATAAGGGAAGTATATCGGTGAAAGGAAAGGACATTTTTTCTCAGGGGCCGAATGAATTAGCTTCTTTCAGAAATCGTCATATCGGATTTGTCTTTCAGTTTCACAATCTCTTACCTGAATTCTCCGCCGTGGAGAATGTGATGATCCCAGGATTGCTTTCGGGTCGGAAAGAGACTGACGTCCGATCCACCGCGGAACAGTTGCTCCAGGATCTGGGTCTCCGGGAGCGCCTTGATCACAAGCCTTCCGAAATGTCGGGAGGAGAGCAGCAGCGGACAGCGGTGGCCCGAGCGCTGATCAATTCACCAGACCTGATACTGGCCGATGAACCCAGTGGAAATCTTGATTCTAAAAATGCAAAAGAGCTCCACGAACTTTTTTTCAACCTCCGTAAGAAATTAGGGCAGACGTTCATCATCGTCACCCACAACCAGGAGTTCGCCAACATGGCCGACCGAAAGCTGGAAATGCGGGATGGGATTATGGTGGGGTGAGGGGGTTGGGGGTTGGCTGTTGGGTCTTGGCTGTTGGCTAGCGTTGTAGCAGGGGACACCGAAATCGAAGCGATTTTTTTACAAATATTCCGTCCCTACCGGGATGAGTGGTTAACAATTAACCATGTCCCGTTAGGGACAAAATATTTGTAGGAATTCACACGAGTTTGGCGGAGGGGGTGCCGTCAGGTACCCAATGTGAGTATGGTTGTAACAGGATAACATTCTGTCCCTGCAGGACACCTAAATCGAGGAGATTTTTTTTACAAGCATTCCGTCCATACTGTGCCTCGTCCTGAAAAAAGTTGACAGTTGTTAGTGATTAATCCTACCTCAAGTTTACACTTAAA
>JANYKP010000131.1 GCA_025358195.1 Cyclobacteriaceae bacterium | reverse complement strand
TAAATTGGTGATGGTGCCGATGGGCTTCCCCCGTATTCCAACAGAAGCGAAGGGAAGCGGCTCTTTCGTTTCCTGGTCAATTGCTTTTGCTGAAATGGTAAGATTCTGCCCCTGACCGGAAAAACTTATGAGAAAAGCAAGCCATAAAATGATACTAACGCGCATTGATTCTGGATAAAACGCCTGCTCCAAAGGTAACCGTTTGATTTTATACCAAAATTTGGTTGTTTAATGACTAAAAATGTCCCTTTAACTCCCACATTCACCCAATGGTCACCAATTCAATCAATTGCCTAATTTTATGCTGGAGTTTATAAGGTTTCTAATCCAACTGAATTAACGATACGTGAAGTGGATCAACAACATTCCGAGGATTTGGAGACGGGCCTACCTGTTCATTTGCATCTGGTACGCCGTCAACTTCGCCATCAGTACATTTTTTGAATGGAAGTTGAAACGGCCGTTTATATATGTGCTTTGGAATGGCCTTTACCTGTGGGAGGCCCTTTGTGTTTTGATTATTCTTATTTTTTTGTGGACCCATTTTCTCTTTCGATTTCGTCCTGTGGTGCAAATGGTTGGGCATGCCATTGGGATTGTATCCTTTTTTGTAGTCATGGGCACGCTCTCTTATTACTTTACCGACTATGTCGACGGGCTAATCTATTTTGAAAACTGGAAGGAGTTCATGATCGAACTTCTCAACTGGGATGCCCTGCGGTTTTACGACCAGTATATTATTACGGTCGGAGTTTACTATGTCATACGCTACTTTCAGGGGCTGCAAAAAGAAGAAAAAGAGAAAAGCGAACTAGCCCTCAAAAACAAGGAGATGCAGATATCCTTGCTTAAATCACAGATCAATCCGCATTTCTTGTTTAATACACTGAACTCGATTTCAACGTTGATTCATTCCAGCAAAGATCAGGCACGAAAGGTAATCACGCAGTTATCGGACATTTTCCGTTATGCATTGGATTCGCATACCGGCAAAATGGTGAAATTGATTCAGGAAGTTGATTTCATTGAAAACTATATTCGTATTCAGCAAGTGCGGTTTGGCGACCGATTGAAATTTCAAAAATTTATTGATGAATCATGCCTCAACCTGAGCATTCCGCCAATGATTTTACAACCGTTGGTTGAAAATGCCGTGAAGTATGGAATTGCACCCAAGGATGAGGGAGGAACTATTCATTTAATAGTAAAGCATTTAACGGGAGCAGTTTTTTTTGAGGTACGGGATGATGGCTTGGGAATTCATGCCAAAAAAGAAATGGACGGCAGTGCCGGTGGGGTGGGGATGACCAATACAAATCTCCGGTTAATAAATTATTATGGTCCTTCAGCCAGCCTGATCGTGAGGGCTACCGAAAATGGCTACTCGGTAAGTTTCTCCATTCCCGTGCTGGAGTCGACCGAAAAGAACGGACATGTGAAGATAACCCAACCACAGGAAAATCAAATATTATGAGGTCCAGAACCCTATATTACACGCTGAATGCTGCGTAAATTTGAACTTGATTTGTTATCTTAATTAATAATTTATCCTATGAAGACAACTTGCTTAATTATTGATGATGAAAAACTTGCCCGCGAACTTTTACACGAATACCTCGAGGGATTTCCCCAGATTGAAATTATAGGAGAGTGTGCGAAGGGAAATGAAGCCGTAGAAAAGATCAACAAACTGAAACCTGACCTTATCTTTCTGGATGTGCAGATGCCTGGCATGAACGGGTTTGATGTACTCGAGGAGATCGATCATGAACCCTATATAATTTTCACCACAGCGTACGATCAATATGCGATCAAGGCTTTTGAGAAAAATGCAGTCGATTACCTGCTGAAACCTCTTGATGAAGAGCGCTTCAGGCTGGCGGTCAATCGGGCCTTGAAACGCAAGACGGTGGAGAAGGGCGACCTGCAAGAATTGATCAAAAGTTTTAAGGCCGAAGGCAAAAACTTCGAGTCGCACATCTTCGTGCAGAAATCAGAAAAACTCTTCAATCTGCCTGTGGAAGAAATAGTGTACCTGGAAGCCTCCGGTGACTATACTGTCATTACAACGAAAAATGACCAGTTCGTTAGTTCCTCCGGCATCGGCAAACTGGAGGAAATTATGGATCCCGACACGTTTATCCGTGTGCACCGCTCAACGATTATTAACTTGAATTATCTCAAGGAAATTGAACGGCATTTTAATGGAGGTATGGTGGTTAAAATGCAAAGCGGAAAAAGTTTTCCGGTAAGCCGAACGTATGCGAAATTGATACGAAAGAAGGTGGTTTAGAAATGCGGAATCATTTCCTGGCCTTTTCAGGATCAAACTTCATTCTCACTTTCACCTCACTTTCAACGGGTATATCATCCTGGATAGTAGGTGCCCACTTCGGACCTTCTTTCACCAGGCGTATTACTTCATCATCACAGCCGTAACCCAGTCCTTTCACGACAGTGAAATCAGTAAGGTTCCCGTGAGTAGTAACCGTAAACTGAACCGTGACCCTCCCTTTGATTTTCTTTTCCAACGCCTGCCCCGGATAACGCAGGTTGTCTTCCAGGTATTTATTATACGCCCGTATCCCTCCGAGTGGGGCCGCCATTTTAACGATGGGTTCCCTGAGTTCATTGCGGGTATCGAAAGCTCTTCCGGTAACGACAACTTCACTGAGCTGAGATACGTCTTCTGCCATCTCAACGTCCAAAGTCGATTTATCTCCCGCGATGACTTCCACAGGGCGCATGCCAATAAATGAAAAAGTAAGCTGAGCATTTTCTCCTGTCACAACCAGCGAATAGTTGCCATTCACGTCAGTGACGGTTCCCTGGTTAGTGCCTTTGACGATGACCGTAACACCGGGCAACGGAGCACCATCTTCTCCAGCCGTGACCTTACCCTGAATTGTTTGATTCTGTTGTTCCGATATTGCAGAATTGGTTTTTGCCTTTCCTTGCTGCCGAGATTCCTTTTTGGTTTCAGTACCTACACCGGCGGAAGAAAGAGGTTGTAATTGAGTAACCACTTTTTTTTTGTCGTCTGAAATTTCCGCCGCGGCAATTTTGGATTTCGCTTCTTCTGTTTGGGTTATCTCCGTTTGAGTAGCTAATCCAGCAGAAGACTTGCTGGCATCGCCACGTTGCAATTGATCAGCTTTTGCCAAATCAAGTTGAGCGCGTTGTTTGACAGAAGGTTTTACTTCACGCGCGATCTCATCAGGCTTGGCCAATGTCAATAGGACAGTGTCAGAAGCTTTGCGGGATGCCCTCACCGTGTCCTGAGTCAGGGATGGTGCCACAGACTCTTCATTTGCAAGCAGTAAGGGTTCGGTGGGTATCAAATAATAAACAAAGGAAGCAATCCCAATCACGAGCAGCACACTGGCTGCGATGCGTAGGGGAGTGAACCAGGTTCGCGACGGGCGATGTTGTATTTTTTTGGAAAGCGCCTGCAGATCTGCAGAAAATTCTTCTGATGAAACGGATTCAGCACCTTCCAAGGCATCGGCCAGGAAAGGATCGCTCAAGGCTTTCTTTTCCAAGGCATGTCGCTCCGCTTTGTTCAACGAGCCATCCCGGTAGTGCTCAATATCATCCTTCTGATCGGCCATTCTCTTCCATGCAAATTTTCAGGTTGCGTTTTCCATTTTGAATATAACTCTTCACCTGGTTCAGGTCAAAACCGGTTTCGTTCGCCACATCTTTGTAACACTTCTCTTCCAGGTAAAACAACCGAACGCAGTGCTGCTGTTCCCCGACGAGGGTTTCAATGCACTTTTCGAGTCTAACTAGGCTCTGCTCCAGTTCAATGTCCTCCTCCTGATGCTGTTCCGGGTCAATTTCCATAAGAAAAGGTGAGATTTCTTCTGTAATTTTTCCTTTCCTCGCCCGTAGTTGCATCAAACAATGATTACGGGCATTAACATATAACCAGCTTCTAAAGTTGCTGACCTGGTGCTGCAGCAGGCTTTCAATCAGTTTTTCGTGGATCTGCATCACGGCATCCTTCGCGTCGTCCCGGTTTTTCAGATATTTCAGACAAACCCCATAGACGAGGGATTCATAACGTAGGTACAATTCACCGAGCCACTCCAGATCGCGCGTAGCCTGATACAGACGAAGCAGTTCGTCGTCCGTTTTTTGGGTATGGGTCTTCCGCAGAAACACTCCTCAAGATAATTTTTTTAAACCGCTTATGGAAAAATGGGTACCGTAGCATCTCCTGTAAAACAACCCCCAACTGTTATGAAAACGAAATGGATGATTGCATTGCTGATGGTCATTTTCGCTGGAGTGTTGAAAGCACAGGAGCGTACGATTACCGGAAAAGTTACCTCGACTGAAGACGGAAGCCCGTTGCCCGGTGTGAACGTAGTGCTGAAAGGAACGAAGACAGGAACTGTAACGAATGGAGACGGGAGGTACGCGTTGACTTTTTCAACGAAGGGAGGAACATTGGTCTTCTCTTTTATCGGGCTTACTACTCAGGAAGTTGTTATCGGCATGAAGAGCGTTATTGATGTTACTTTGACCATGGATGTTCAACGGTTAGCAGAAGTCGTCATAAATGCGCGAGGCGTTCAAAGGGAATCGAAGGCCCTTGGTTACGCTACTTCCAAACGTGCCGACCAGGCAGCCGGGGCAATGCACGACCTTTCCACGCTGTCGGATTATGAAAAGCAGCCATTGTGGAACACGGAAGAATATGACGCAGTTCATGAAAACATTTTTCACGGTGCTTTGCAAAATCCTTTGTCAACCTTTTCAATTGATGTGGATGCTGCCTCCTACAGCAACATGAGACGATTTATTAACAATGGTCAGCGACC
>JANYKP010000120.1 GCA_025358195.1 Cyclobacteriaceae bacterium | reverse complement strand
ATCCCCGATGGAGGTCTTGCGGATTACTTTAATTCCAACTTTATCAAGTTCCACGCTCATCCATTGTGAGTTCGTGTCAACAATCTGTCCGTACAGGATTTCGTCACCGATAGTAAGAAGCTCAGCCAGGATGGTTTTCATGAAAATCATTAAGGTTCAAATATAAGGGAAATGAAAATTCCCCCATTCCCTATTAACAGAATACAAAATTTCAAACACCAAACACCAAACGCCGAATATCAAATGTTAAAGGGTGAGATGAGTTCCTTTGTTATTTGATATTCGGCGTTTGACATTTGATATTCTGAATTCGACTCCTCTAGAGTAATGAAATCTACATTAACTTAGTGCCATGAACCTACCCAAATTTCCCACAACAAACCGTCAAAAGGAAATCTATCTGAAAGGCTTTGCCGGTATCCGTTCGGAAGTGCCTGTTGATTGGGAAATGCTGGAAGAGAAAGCAAGAAAGCAGATGATTCCGGAGGCGTTTGCGTACATCGCGGGGGGAGCCGGTCTTGAAAGTACGATTGCGTCTAACCGCTCTGCATTTGAAAAGTATAAGATCGTACCGCGGATGTTGCGAAATGTAAGTGAGCGTGATACAAGCATTGAATTATTTGGACACAAAATTCCGGCACCGCTTCTTTTCTCACCCGTGGGTGTTCTTGAAATGGTGCACCCGGACGCTGATTTGACAGTGGGTCGGGCAGCAGCAAAAGAACGGCTGCCATTCATCTTCAGCAATCAGGCCAGCAAACCGATGGAAGAAGTAGCTGCAGCCATGGGTGATAGTCCCCGGTGGTTCCAATTGTATTGGAGCAAATCGAACGAACTGGTAGCAAGTTTGGTAACGCGCGCTGAACAATGTGGATGTTCCGCGATCGTTGTCACATTGGACGCAACACTTCTCGGGTGGAGAACGCGCGATTTGGATCTTGCTTATCTTCCCTTTCTGGAAGGAAAAGGAATAGCCCAGTACACTTCGGATCCTGTTTTCCAACGGCTGATGGATGAACCAGACAACGGTTCGGCGGCTCCGCGCACGGTGACACTTGAATCGTTGGCAGGTCTCATTAAAATGGTAAAGGCTTATCCGGGAAACGGTTTCATAAAAAAATTGCGATCGGGAAGACCCGTGAAAGCAGTCAGAAAATTCACGGATATTTACTCTAACCCGGCACTGACGTGGAAGGACCTTGCCTTTCTGCGTCAACATACAAAGCTTCCCATTCTATTGAAAGGAATCCTTCATCCCGAAGATGCGTCACTCGCAGTAAGTCATGGTGTGAATGGTATTATTGTATCCAATCACGGCGGCCGGCAAGTGGATGGATCCATTAGCACATTAGAGGCGCTTCCGGAAATTGTCAAAGTAGTTCGTACTCAAGTACCTGTATTGCTGGATGGCGGAATTCGCGGGGGCGCAGATATGTTTAAGGCGTTGGCTTTGGGAGCAACCGCTGTTTGTATTGGCAGGCCTTACGTCTATGGTCTAACCATTGGAGGTGAAGAAGGCGTCAGGGAAGTGGCACAAAACCTAGTGGCAGATTTTGACTTGACCATGGGGCTGTCTGGGTGTAAGAATATTGCCGAAATCAAATCCGAAACACTGATTCGGTCATACTAAAGACTTTCCTACCTTGCACGTAACTTATGAAACGGAAAATAATTCTTGCTTTATTGTTTGCAACCGGTGCGTGTTCGTCGACACAAGTAAATCAGGCCATTGACGAAGCATCTAAAGCTTTGGAGAGTGGACCTGTGCCTACTTCTGCAGAGGTTGGAGAGGGTCTGAAGGAGGCACTTATAAAAGGGATTTCGGCGGGTACGAGCCAGGTTTCACAAACGGACGGGTATTTCAAAAATCTCGCCATCAAAATTCCATTTCCACCCGAGTTAAAAAAAGTAGAACAGAAATTACGCCAGCTCGGATTTGGAAATGAGGTGGACAATTTTGTTATGACCATGAATCGTGGTGCCGAAGATGCAGCCAAAGAAGTAAAGCCAATTTTTGTCAACGCGATCAGGTCCATGACAATTGAAGATGCCTGGGGGATTCTGAAAGGTTCGCCCGATGCAGCAACGCAATACCTCAAGCGTACCACCTCCCCGCAAATCAAAGAAAAGTTTAAACCCGTGATCCAGAATTCCCTTAACAAAGTCAGCGCCACAAAATACTATGGCGACCTTGTCAACACCTACAATAGGATTCCTTTTGTTGAAAAGGTAAATCCCGATTTGAATGAATACGCCACCGACCTCGCGATGCAGGGATTATTTGTCACGATTGCAAATGAAGAAAAAAAGATCCGGGAAAATCCGCTTGAAAGAACAACGGATTTATTGAAGAAAGTATTCGGCTACCAAAAATAAAAATTACAATAACCGATTCATATGTCGCTTTTCGAGAAACATCAGGCTACCATAAACAAAGCCATTGAAGCCCTGCACGCCCGGACGTTTTACGCAGCGTTTCCGGAACAACCTGCTCCCGCTATCTATGGTGAGACAGCCGATGCAGAGGGACAAGCGAAATTCAAAGCCGCACTTGGAAAAAAATTCGAAGAACTGAAGCAAACAAATGCGGAAGGATGGGCCGGACAGGAGGAGTCTCCTTATCTCCAGGAGCCGTTGAAAATTTCATATCCTGTTTTTTCAGTGCCCACCTTAATTGAACGTTCTTCGAAAGCCTTTCAGCAATGGAGAAAAGTCAGCGGGAATGAACGTGCTGGGATTTTGGCCGAATCACTTGAACGTGTGAAAGGGAGATTTTTTGAGATTGCGTATGCAACAATGCACACGACGGGTCAGGCCTACATGATGGCGTTCCAGGCATCGGGGCCACACGCTGCAGACCGTGCGCTGGAGGCGATTGCGGCAGGATATGAAGAGCTTAACCGGTTTCCGTCTTCCGTGATCTGGGATAAGCCGATGGGTAAATTTAATATTCAACTGAAAAAAGAATGGAGAGCTGTACCGAAAGGAATCTCCGTGGTCATAGGTTGTTCAACGTTTCCAACCTGGAATTCTGTCACCGGGATTTATGGCAGTCTCATTACCGGAAACACCGTCATCGTTAAGCCACATCCCGGCGCAATTCTTCCCATCGCGCTAGTGGTTGCGGAAATCCAAAAAGTGCTTGCAGAAAACAATCTTGATCCGAATATATGTCAACTCGCCGTGGATACTTTTGATAAGATGATCACGAAACAACTGGCCGAGCATCCTGATGTTAAACTCATAGACTTTACGGGCAATTCAACATTTGGTTCGTACCTCGAAGCCTTGCCAGGAAAAACAGTCTTCACCGAGAAGACCGGTGTCAACTCCGTGATCCTTGATTCGGTAGAGGATGTAGACAAGGTAGCCGCTAACCTTGCCTTTTCAGTAAATCTGTACAGTGGTCAAATGTGCACGGCGCCACAAAATTTTTTCATCCCGGAAGGAGGAATTGATGCACCGGCCGGCAAAATTTCATTTGACCAGTTCGCGCAAAAATTTGTTGATAATCTTAATGGCTTGGTTGATAATCCAAAGGCCGGACCGTTTGTGTTGGGCGCTGTTCAAAGTAAGAAGACCAGTGAGCGTGTGGTGGAATCCGAAAAGATTCCCGGTAAGGTGTGGTTGAAGTCCCGCGTGTTTGACAACCCAATGTTTAAAAATGCACGAGTGGCGACGCCGGTGGTGGTGGAAGTAGAGGCTTCCAAAAAGGAAATTTTCAGTAAAGAGCTTTTCGGCCCCATTGCACTGCTTATCAAAACAAAAAACACCGACCAATCCATTGCCCTGGCAAAAGAAATGGCACAACAGCAGGGAGCAATTTCTTGTGGGGCCTACACAACGAATCCAACTATAAAGGAAAAAATTGCGGATGAGATGGCTTCGGCCGCCACGCCTGTTTCATTTAATCTTACTGGCGGAATTTACATGAATCAGAATGCCGCATTCTCCGACTTTCATGTTACCGGAGGGAATCCTTCTGGAAATGCTTCTTTTACGAACCCGGAGTATGTGACTAGGCGGTTTACGTGGGTAGGGCACCGGGAGCCGGTGAAGGGGTAGGAAGTTGGATCTGGAGGTTAGAGGCTGGACACTGGATACAGTTAAGTATAAATTGCGGGATGATTTAACCAACTGACACAGACTCAAGTGATAATGGAACAGAGTCTTTTGTCGATTGTTTGTCTTGTCAAAGTTAATTCTCAGGTGAACTATAATTTCATCTACAATTCTAATTTCAATGCGCTTCTTTGATATAGCCCCAGCCCAGCCCTTGTTTTTCCACAATCTCCAGTATACCATCCGGGACAGTCTGAACACCTGTGAGTAGCTGGCTTTTATCAATTTTGTAACGCTTCATTGTTTCCTCACAAACCTTGATGGAAACATTTTTATTGGCGGTCAATTGCAGCACTCCAGGGGCTACGACTGATTTGTTCTTTACGACCATGCTGATTGCGCCACCATAGATAACTATTTCCAACAATGCCTCCGGATGGGCGGCTGATTCCAGGCTCACGTGTCGTACGGTTGCCTGGTGGATAAGCGTGTCTTTACTGGTCACATCAAACACAATTTTTATCGGCTTGGTCTGGGCCCATCCGAACGAGGATAATACGAATAATAAGATGGCGGTGGAAATGCATTTCTTCATAGTATTTGGCTTTATCAGAGGAGTAATTTACCACATTTTAATAAATGAAATGCTTTGTTGGAGCGACCCTTAGGGACATTAAAGGCACAGAAAAAGCTTTCAAACGGGTTTTGCATCTGGATGGGTTTGAAAACAAATGGATTTTTTTATTAAATTTCTTCCCCCTCGCCCTGATCCTTAAAACTAAACCCAATAATTATGCAAGAAAATGATCTTCTTCATTCCAAAACACCCCGCCGGGAGTTCTTAGGATCTCTGGCG
>JANYKP010000118.1 GCA_025358195.1 Cyclobacteriaceae bacterium | reverse complement strand
AGAATGTTGCACGCCGAACCCTATTTGATCACAGTCTTGTCCGAATGGGACCGCGCCTTGAAAGAGGGTGGCACCCGTGACTTGTTGAAACTTTGGCCTTTTCCGTCCCGTGTGCAAAATATTGATCCATCAAAATTTCTAAGCACATCCAGCACACAACCCGAAAAATCTTCTACCGATCATACGACCGCGCAGCCCGGCCGGCGTGTGGCGTACATGGCGGCAATTTCATTTCAAGGCCCCATTCTCAATGAAGCACACCGGCTGGCAAAAAAAATGGAACGTGAGTTGGCACAGGAAATGATTGCTTTAGATGTTGAGGGAGAAACCGTGTATGCAGGTTTCACTTCCTCCTATCGTGCAATTTCTTTTTGCAAGAATATCATAACGGACATAGAAAGAAAAAGTCCGCAAACAAAATACAAAGTAGGTCTTCATGCTGGGCCTGTGGTGGTCCAGCAACTGGAAGATAAAAAAACGCTGACCGGCACGCATACCGGAATTCTTAAAGGGATCTTTGCACTGGCTGCACCCGGGAGCATTTATGCCAGTGAACCCTTTGCCGCTTCTCTCGTGTTGGATTCAGGGTCCTACTCTTTTATTCATACCGGCACCATTCATCTGAACGAGCCGTTGGGCACACAAAACTTGTACCGCGTAGATTGGGCAGCAAGTAAAACCTAGCGTGGTGACAAAATTCGGAAATAGTGAACAAGAGAGTTCTCTGCCAATTGTCCCTACCCACCGTCCTCGGACTGGTCGTAATGTTAACCTCCCCTAACTACCTACTGAGGATTATCTAATGCCTACTTCTCTGAGGTGGAGATTTACTATGGCTTGACCAGCTCTTGGGCCACGGATCTACCTCACCACTACCAATCTCCCACTATTCGTGATTCGTTTCCCATTCGTGGAGGTGGCGATGCGAAACAAATAAATTCCAGGGGGAAGTACATCACCCGTTGCATCCAACGTGCTCACTGTAATTTCATTTGTGCCTACATGCAATACGTTCAACACTTCATTTCCAAAGCTTCTTACCAAACCTCCGGTTGATGAATACATCGTCAATTGAAAATCTTCCGGGATGGAAGGGCCCGTCAATAAAATTTTGAAATAGAATTTATCAGTGGAAGGATTCGGTGAAACGGATTGAAGTGTAAATCCATTTTTATCCGTCACCACAAAAGAAACCTCATACGGCACATCGCCACTGCTATTGCCGCTGGCATCCATCGCCTCCACTTTCAAACTGTATTCACCTGTCCCCAAGCCTTTGGGATGAAACGTTAACTCAAAATCGGTGACAGCAGTAGCCGGTTTCCATGTTACATCGGGGCGCGAAAAATTAATTCGCTTGTAGGGACAATTCTCCAACACACACGGATAGCGCAGGAAAAGATTTATACCGATAGTATCCTTCTTTAGCAAAAATTGATTGTGATCAATGACTTTCGCGACGATCATCGGTGAAGATGACACGGCATCTCCATTGGTCACATGCCTTCCATCCACGGTCACATCTAGCACCGGACCACTACGATCGGCGTCCACCTGCAGGTGTCCGTACAATGCCAGCACATTATTATCATAGTACATCTCCGGCAGCACATGTGGGTTGACAAAAACTGTGACATCATTGGTGCCGGCTTTGCCCCTGGTTTTAACGGTTACCGAAAATTTTGAAGTGTCAGAAGGAATGGGCGGCTTAATTTTAAACGTCTGCCGCTCGGTAGATCGCGGCTCGTTCGAAAAAACGTCCACTTGCACCAGTAAGGAGTCGGTAAAGGCGCGGGAAGAAATATTGGTAAAGCCATAGGTTGCCCTCCACTCCTGCCCCTCTTGAACCGATTCCACTGGCTTCATACCTGAATAGGTCAATATTCCTTCCGCTAACGGCGTATAGGTCACAAGCCACTTTCGCAGTTGCACCGGAGTAAGATCGATATCATCCCTCATTCGCAACGTCAGCTTCAGGAATGGATACTTGGATGTATTTATATCAGAAAGCGCAGTGGTGCTTTTGAGCTGATTTTTTAAGAGCGTTTCATGTCCCGCAAGGTCAACGCCTGCCACATCCACACCGTATTGATCATTGCCCGTCGCTTCAGTCAATTGAACGATAAGTTGTGACCATGCCTGAGCAGGACCAATCAAAACAGACCTTAGCGACCCTTGTGAAAAGCGGCCCGTAATTGTTCTGCTCACAGAAACTTGCTGCGCGTCCGGAGGTGATATAGAGGGCCTGAAAATTCTCGCACTTCCCGATGCCGCACCTTTTTTTCCGTAAATCACAAACGGTTCACCGGCTTGCATGCCATTTAATTGGGTTGTACCAATACCCAATTGGATCAGTTGCTGCTTAACGTTCGTCGACCACGAAGCATAACCGGCATCCCCGATTGAAAAAATAAGTACGGAGTCGCTGGGTTTTATATTCTGTACCCACTTTGCAAGGTCATCGCCATTACCCGTCTCCAATTCTGCAGGTTTAAAACTATTGATCATCTTCGGGGCGCGGCCGCATGAACGAAGATCAAAAAAACTGAAGAGCAGGCCTGCGTAAGGTGCGGTCGAACTTTTATCGAACGCAATCATATTAAGTGTGTTATTCCGGCATTGCACCCCTTGGGTAGATACATTGTACTCTTCCTGATTGATTTTCAGCGACACCTTCGTAAAGGGGGTTGGATTAGCACTGCCAAACGTTATCAGGTCTACCGTGGATACCGTTTCAATAAATTTTAGTCGATTGAGCTCCATGTCCTTTAAAAGACCTGCCGTTTCATCTTCCGATAATTGAGGAAACTTTGTTTGCGCCCAGCCTTCCGGACTATTTTTTATATAAACAAAGGAAGATGCCGACCATTGGGGACTCTCGCCTGGCAATGGCTTCTCCAGTTTTGTTCGCCAAAAGTAAACAAGGGAATCAGCAGGCAGCAGGGCAAGGGGCGCTCTGGCCACAACTTTTCCCGACACTAGTAGCCTTTTCAAAAAAGGACTATCAAAAGTAGCTGCAGTGTCAATTTCTATTTTGAATGAACGCGTGTCTGACAGCAGGTCTGTATTTTGAAATACGAGGGTAGTCGAATTTGTATTTACAATTGCATAGGGCGACGGAAAAAGATTCTTTGTTCCATTGAGTGGAATTAAAAAATTAATCGAGGCCGTGTTGTTTGTCTCAACCAATTCATCAATCGTCTTATCGGGATCGAGCGTAATTGTAAAATTGACATTGCCAAATTCATTGTTGTTTCTCCCCTTTTTAATTACGAATCGCAGCACATCGCTGTACAACACGGGACTAAAAAGTGAATTGTATTCGATCGTAGAATTGTCGCTCCGTGTACGAACTACATTTACTTTCAACGGTCCAGGCTGGGCCCTTCCAAAATTCCGCACCCGAATGTCAATTGCAAAGGAATCAGATTGTGCTGTCACTGATTTTCCATCCAGGGATATGATTGATATGGAACCTTTGTTGATTTCATAATCCGGCTTGCGGGCGCCAAAAAGCGGCACGGACGGGTCGCCCAACAGCATCATCTGCTGCACTTGCGTAACCGAAATTAGGTCATTACCCTCCATGGCAAGATATCTCCTGGCTACTTCCTTCTGCACTTCCCCAATCCCCTTCTTCATAAAGGTAGAATCACCAAATGCCACTGAATAAAAAATGTCAGAATACTGCTTCAGGGTATTGCTGAATCCAAAGTAACTATGCGCAATGAATGCTTTCGCTCCTTTGTTGGGTGTAAGAATCCAGTCTTCTCCAAAGGTGACACGGTTGTCAAAAAAACGCCCCGCATTGCATCCGTTGATAAGAAATCCAGGATATTTTCCTGCATTATTATAACCCAATGTTGGATCACTCACATAACCAATGTCGATGTCAATAGTGCCGGGACCCGAGTGGCCAAAAAACGTGATCAAGTCAAGTCCCTTGTTAACCTGGTCCTTGACGTTGATTAATTCAACATTCAACGTTTGCTTCGAAATGGTTTCTGCTTTACCTCCGAGATAGAAGCCTTCGGCGGTTGCTTTAAATCCGTCGACGTATTGGCGAAAAATTTCCGGCTCTCCAGCCTTGATCCCACCGCTAAGATGGAGTAAGTCTTTGCGCCAAAGATCATTGAAAGGAAGGGCCTCTGTCTCTTTCACTTTGTTGAGATAGGCGGCTACTTGCGTGGGCGTACTTGCCGTCAATCGTCCGGTGGGCACGGCCGGCTCGTAGGAAGTTCCACTCAATCCCGCCGTGAAGGCCATGTCGGCACCGGGCATTCCTGCCGATGGCACCAGGTCACGAAAGTCGGTAGGTGCCAGCGAGGTTTTGCGATAAAATCCTTGTGAGACTTCAATTCCTTTGCCTATGAGGAACAGAAATTTCGGATGCCCGCCATTAACCATGTACTTCATGAATTGATAAACGGAGCGCGGGGATGTCTCGCCATAATTGAACTGATTATAAAGCTGGTCGATCGGTACCGTCAACGTATCATAACTTCCGCCAACGGACGAGGCGCGGTAAACTGCATAGCTTTGCACGGCATCGCCATACCCTAGCGCGGGTTTCATCAGTGAACGATGTGATATAATTATAAAGTTATACAGCGATGGCGTGATGGGACGGAAGCTTACCTTTTGTAAGGTCGTGGTAAGTGTATTGTTGGAAACATACAGTTTTCTACCGGTCGATGTACCGGGTACAATGGTTCCGATACCGCCAGTGACCGGTTTAGAACCAATCATGCCGATCGAATTTATATCCGTGATATCCCAGATTCTTGCACTTGCCGGAGGGTTCAAAAATTCAACATACGATTTATTAAGCGCATTGGGTGGAAGGGTAAAGATTTTTTCCGGCAAGGAATTGATGGCATAGTCTTGAGGAAGATTGATCTTTAAGTATGACACACTTAATTGGTTATGAGTGCCCGTGGCCGGGAGTCGAACCCGCACCGTCATTTTTCCATCCGAGCCGATGTCACTCCCGTTGAGGGGAGCATTAATTGTTAATGTTTCAAAACCCGTAAAAGAAGATATGGTAAGCAAACGAACGGCACCACTACTAGCGCCCGCATAAATTTCTACCTGGTGACTTCCCTCATCGCGACCCACGAGCATGATTTCCAGTTGTGGAGAACCAGCAGACGGGACGCCTCGCAGCAGATTATCCACAACTAAATCTTGTAAACCCGTGCAACCCGAAGTGCCTGTACAAATAAGTGTTCCGGTCCATCCTTCACCTTTATCAAACCCTGTGTTTTGAATGCCTCCTCCCTGGGTAAGGCCACCGGAATACTCATTCGAATAAACCAGGAGTCGCTCTTCCGTATGAAATGTTTCCTTTGGAAGTGACGAACTGTTGGTCTCAAAAAATGAACTCATGCGCTTGCCTTGTACGGGCAACGGATTCCAGGTCAGGAAATAAGCAGCGGTATCATTGTAGAGATTATAATAAAGATGCGGTTGCAAACCAGGTGGATACAGATCAGCATCAAGGGTACCATCATTCCGGTGGCCATAGAATTCAATATAATCGGCCGGATCAAAGATTGCATCCGCCTGGCCCTGAACGAAAATGGCCTGCTCGGTACCCCGGTGAAATAAATTTATTCTGCGGGGGTCTATTCCACCAATGGGCACGCCCGCCGACTGAAGATCGGAATAGGAGATCTTATAAATGCCAGATTTGGCTACTGGTATTTTGTAATACGACTGGGTGAAGTTGATCCACTGATTGGAAAACTGGGCAAAAGTTGAGTTCGGCCAAATTAAGGCTACACATATACACACACCCGTCCAAACCTGTCCCCTCAAAGCCTTTTTGATTGAAATCATCCTTGTCAACAGGGTAAATACGCTATTTGGAAGCGATGTAAATGCGCTATTTCACCTGAAATTCAACAATCTCAAAATTAATCTAAAATTTTCTAATAGTACTTGGCCATACATAGTACTTTACCGTATAAGACTCCAGAGCGCTTATTCTATAATAGTAGATGTATGAATCTTGAAAACACACAAGTGCAAATGAGGAAGGGGATATTGGAATATTGCATCCTTCATATCATTTCCAGGGGCGAAGTATACGCCTCCGACATGCTGGAAGAACTGACGGCCGCGCGCATGATCGTCGTGGAGGGAACTCTTTATCCCCTCCTGACCCGGCTCAAAAATGCAGGGCTCGTGGAGTACAAATGGGTAGAGTCCAAATCAGGACCGCCACGCAAATATTACAAACTCACGGAGATTGGATCACAATTCCTGAAAGGATTGAGCGACACCTGGGAGGACCTTGTGCAATCAACCGACCAGATCACGCAAAAATCAAAGACTATCGTATAATTTTTTTTAACCCACACTCCTATCTTTTAGTTGAGATATGAAAAAGAACATCAGCATCAACATCAGCGGCATTATTTTCCACATCGAGGAAGATGGGTACGAGACCCTGCGCAAATACCTCGACTCCGTCAATAAATACTTCGCTTCATTCGACGACAACAGCGAAATTCTTTCTGACATCGAAGGAAGGATTGCCGAGATCTTTCTTTCCAAACTCAATGACGGAAAGCAGGTGATCACGGCAGAAGATGTGAGCAACCTCATGGCAACGATGGGTAGTGTGAGCGACTTCAAGGCAGCGGAAGAACAGGAGTTCGCTGCCGGCGAGCCTGTTGCGAAACCCAAAGGGGAAAAGACGACCTCTTCTACAACTTCCACTTCAAAGCGACTCGTCCGCGATCAGAACCATAAAATTCTTGGTGGTGTTTGCTCCGGGTTTGGTCATTACTTTAATATCGACCCGGTGTGGCCGCGATTGCTCTTTGCCCTACTGGTATTGGGCAGCTATGGAAGTGTGCTGATAGTTTATATCATTTTATGGATTGTCCTACCGGCCTCATCTGAACTTGAAGAGGAACCAACGGTGAAAAAAATGTACCGTGATCCCGACAAGAAAGTAGTAGGGGGTGTAGCAGCAGGCATCGCAGCATTCTTTGGTTCAGACATATCACTGATCCGGTTGCTGTTCGTGATACTGGCGATATTCGGAGGGGTTGGCATCGTCGTCTATATTATTATGTGGATCGCCCTTCCGGAAGCAAAGACCATTACAGAGAAAATGAGGATGCAGGGAGAGGCCGTTACATTGTCCAACATTGAATCTACCGTTAAGAAAGGCCTTCATGAAAAAGAAGATGCTGAAGAAAGTACGCTTACTAAAATAATTCTATTCCCCTTCCGGGCCATTGCTGCTATTTTGAACGCGCTCGGCAACGTTTTGGGTCCGCTACTCCGCGTAATGGTAGACATTTTACGGGTAGCCATTGGTCTGGTCATCACACTGACAGGCTTATCGTTGATTTTCTCTTTGATCATCGGCTTTGGAATTTTGATCGGCTTGTTTGCCGCACCGGATTGGCACCCATTTTCAGATTGGTACGTTGCCTCTCCTAACTTGCCGCTGAATGCTATCCGCAACAGTTTCCCTTCCTGGATGGTGGCCTTTACCTTCCTGGCGGCTTTTGTTCC
>JANYKP010000103.1 GCA_025358195.1 Cyclobacteriaceae bacterium | reverse complement strand
AAATGCGCTTCCAGCGGATCATAATAACGGCAAAAGTATAGATTTCATTCAATTCAAGCGTGGGTCTTTTGGATAATTGGAATAAACGGAAAACCGGCCTCCCATGATCGTCAGTGTCTTTTTCCACATAGCCTCTGGTTCGGTATCAAATACAAGGTCTTCTGATACCAGATCACTCACAATCCAGGAGTCCTGCTCCAATTCCTCCGCTAGCTGACCGCCCGTCCATCCACTATAACCCAGAAAAAACTTAATGTCTTTGTGAGCCATTTGCTTGGTATCCAACAGGAAAAGCAATTTTTCGAAATTTCCACCCCAAAATATGCCTGGGGCAATTTCAACCGAATCTTCCAACGATGGCCAGCGATGAATATAGTGCAACGTGTCCTGCTGAACCGGGCCGCCAACCATGGCCGGCCTGTTGTATTCCTTAATGTCATCCATCACCTCACTTACATTCGCCAAGGAGGGTTTATTTAGCACAAATCCGAAGGAACCTTCCTCGTTATTTTCGCAAAGCAAAATTATAGTTCGTTCGAAATTGGGATCTGGCAAATAGGGTTCTGAGATCAGGAGCCTACCCTTCTCTGCCTTCAGTTTATTACGATATTTAAAAAAATCCATGATTGGTCTCTCCAATAAACCAATGATTCGTTATACCTCCAAATGAAAACATAAAATTTAATGCCAACCTCCGGAAACCGCAAAAAGAAGTCACCATCTTTGCGGTAAATCAGAACAATTCTATGTTATCACTGGAGGATTTACGGAAAGAGTATTCCAAGGCTACGCTGGATGTTACTACGGTAGCTCCGACCCCAATTGCCCAATTTGAGCAGTGGTTTTCAGAGTTGATGAAAGCGAATGTACCTGAGCCAAATGCAATGAATCTTGCTACCGTTTCAAAAAGCGGCAAACCCTCGTCCCGAATCGTATTGCTGAAAGGAATTGAAAACAGCTGTTTCATATTTTATTCGAATTATCAAAGTAGTAAGGGCAAAGAATTAGATGAAAATCCGGCATGCGCGTTGAATTTTTTCTGGCCGGAACTAGAACGACAGGTGAGAATTGAAGGCATGGCTGAACGTATTACAGAAGCGAGGTCAACAGCATATTTTCAGAGCCGGCCCCGAGAAAGTCAGGTCAGTGCCTGGGCCTCACCTCAGAGTGTAGTCATAGCAGATCGGGCAATTCTTGAAAAACGGGCCAAGGAAATCGACAAGCGATTTGAAGGTCTTAAGGTCCTGCCAAAGCCCAAGCAATGGGGCGGTTTTCAGGTGGAGCCTTTTTTGATAGAATTCTGGCAAGGCAGACAAGGCCGGTTACATGATCGGGTTCTGTATACAAAAAATGGAGCGGGATGGAAGCTTAGCAGATTAGCTCCTTAAAAAATATCAAATAGCGACTTTACGCCTATCCACCGACGGGCAACGAATCCCTCGCCGTGTTTTACACCAATGGCATGTCCCATTTCCACTGCACGGGCCTCAAGCATTTTCAGGAAGCCTGGATTAGAAATGTAGGTTTCTGGTTCTTTACTGGAAGGGTCAAAGAATTGTGTTTTAAAAGCCCTGATTGCTTCCAATTTTTTCTCCCAAGTCTCGGAAATATCGACAATGAAGTCAGGCTTGATGAATTGACTTTGGATGTAATGATAGAGCGCGGTTGGCCGCCATGCAATTTGTTTCGCGTTCTCATCTTTTGTTTCAATTTTTGTCAGGCCAGAAAGAAAGCATGACTCAAATGCCAGGTCTGAACCACGTCCATGGTCTGGATGCCGGTCGTGCGTAGCGTTGGCAAGAACAATCGATGGCTGATATTTTCTAACGGCTTTGATGACGGCCAATTGATGCTCTTTACTGTTTTGAAAGAAGCCGTCCGGAAGATTCAGGTTTTCGCGTGTTGTTAGTCCAAGAATTTTAGCGGAAGCAATACCTTCCTGCTCGCGGGCTTTAGGCGTGCCCCGGGTGCCTAATTCTCCCCTGGTGAAGTCCACTATACCGACCTTGTAACCTGCTGCAACATGATTGATAATTGTCCCTCCGCAGCCGAGTTCTGCGTCGTCAGGGTGGGCAGCCAGAACGAGGATATCCAGTTTCATGAATTTGCTGGTTCTAATTCACGGGCTGCTAAAAAGCGTTCGGCATCCAATGCACCCATGCAACCTGTGCCAGCGGCAGTAACGGCCTGCCTATAAACTTTATCGGCAGCATCTCCCACGGCGAAGACCCCCTCTACATTTGTATGGGTTGTGCCGGGCTTTACTTTGATATAACCTGTCTCATCCATGGTAAGCTGGTCTTTGAAGATGTCTGTATTTGGCTTGTGGCCGATCGCAACAAAGAATCCTCTGATGGAAATCTCTTTTCGTTCGCCTGTTTTGTTATTGTACAAGCGCATACCCTCCACTTCATTGCCGCCAAGAATTTCTTCCGTTTCTGAATTCCACAAGATTTCAATTTTTGGGTTTTTTAGAACGCGCGCTTGCATGATTTTGGAAGCACGCATCTCATCCCTTCTGATTATTAAATATACTTTCGGACATAGCTTGGAGAGATACGTCGCTTCCTCTGCTGCTGCATCTCCTGCACCCACCACAGCGACATCCATCCCGCGATAAAAGAATCCATCACAAACGGCGCACGCTGAAACTCCTTTGTTCACAAATTTCTGTTCGGAAGGCAGGCCGAGATACTTTGCGGTAGCTCCTGTTGCAACAATAACTGCTTCTGCCTCTATTTCATAGGTGTCATCAACAATTGCTTTCAATGGCCATTCCGAGAAGTCAACCTTCGTGACAACACCATGCCGAACGCTGGTTTCAAACCGCTCGGCCTGTGCCTGGAGGTCCATCATCATTTGGGGTCCATCGATTCCTTTGGGATAACCTGGAAAATTCTCCACGTCACCGGTAATGGTCAACTGTCCGCCTGGCTGTGCGCCGGTGTATAGCACCGGCTTGATGCCTGCCCGTGCGGCATAAATTGCAGCGGTGTAGCCCGCAGGTCCGGATCCAATAATCAAGACTTTCACTTTTTCCTGAGTCATAGTTTGGCGCATTATAAAAAAGGTCTCAGAGAAGAGACCTTGTAAATCCTATTCAATTTCACTGTTATTAACCTAAGTAAGGTTTCAAAGCCTTACTTCTTGAAGTATGACGGAGTCTTCTGATCGCTTTTTCCTTGATTTGCCTCACGCGTTCCCGGGTCAAATTAAACTTCTCCCCGATCTCTTCCAGGGTCATCGCATGCTCGCCATTCAATCCAAAGTAAAGCGTTATCACATCCGACTCGCGTTGGGTCAAGGTGGATAATGCACGCTGCACCTCTCTTCGAAGGGAGTCGGTCATTAGGCCCTGGTCCGGCGTATCTTCACCATCGTTTTCCAACACATCCAGCAAACTGTTTTCTTCTCCTTG
>JANYKP010000083.1 GCA_025358195.1 Cyclobacteriaceae bacterium | reverse complement strand
CCGGAATAAGTTTCACCGACTATTTGCAGAAAAACATTTTCAAGCCGGCAGGAATGACCGAATCTTCTGCCGACGAACCTTTGGAGATCATTCACCAACGCACACGTTTTTATGATGTCGACGATGGTAAACTTCACAACGTCCGTTACATCAATTCCAGCTTCCGATGGCCAGGCGGAGGATTGCTGTCTTCTGCAAAGACCCTGCTCGTTTCCTGATAGCCCTTCAACATGGCAAACTCATACAGCCAGTAACGCTACAACAGATGACCACTTCATTGAAAACCACAGACGGCAAATCCACTCACTACGGCTTGGCCTGGATTGTCGGGCTGTCTCAACATCCTGAAGGGATCTGGCACGGAGGAGTCCAACCGGGGGCAACTACTGCGATAGCGATGATACCGCAAAAGGATCTTTCAGTGGTCGTATTAACGAATCTCGGAACCCTCGGAGGAGGCGAGATTGATAGGGTAACCGGAAGGATAATATCTATTCTCACAACGAATTGATGTTATTGATCAGACTCCATACTTTAGGCAGTGACCCAGAAATTTTTGAATAACGAGTTCCATTTTTTGTCCGATAAGACTGACTTTAACAGTATACGCTTCATTGCGAAAGCAACAGTAATTTAACCCATCGGGTTATTGATGATATCAAACTTTTCTGAAGGTTCTACGTATATTAACTGCAATTGCAACTAATATAGGAATGATAAATCAAGTACGATTGATTCCATAGGGGGTTCTTTTCAAACGTCTCCATTCTAAATTAACCAAAGCACAGAATGAATAGGGCAATACAATTTGGAGAAAACGTGGAAGGATATACTATTCCTGTATTAAATGAACGAGAAATCCGCGCGTCCGCAGGAATATATTTTTTAGTTCTTTTCTGTTCTATAATGCTGGTCCATTTTGAGGGGAATTTTTTAATCCTAAAATATTTTGTAACCATATTCCTTACAGATTTTATCATCCGCATATTCGTTAATCCTAAATTCTCACCTTCGCTAATACTCGGACGCCTGATTGTCCGCAGGCAAGTACCCGAATATGTGGGTGCACCACAAAAAAAGTTTGCCTGGAAAATAGGTTTGGGTTTGGCGACCATCATGTTCTTTCTTCTGATTGTAGTCAATTCACATAGCGTTATAACCGCTGTTTCCTGTCTGGGTTGTCTATTGTTCCTATTCGTTGAATCAGCGTTTGGTATTTGCTTAGGATGCATATTCTATGGTTGGTACTACAAAGAAAAAGCTGAGTACTGTCCGGGTGAAATTTGTGATGTGACGAAAAAGCAGGACATTCAAAAAACATCAACGGCGCAAGTTGTTATCATTTTGGGCTTTACGGTGTACCTAGTATTGGCAATATTTATTCTTAACGATATTTTCAGTGAGAATCCAGGTAACTTGTGGGATATCCTAAGTTTGGAATGACTTCCATATTAGCGCTCAAAGCGAGTGACTTTCACAGTATTCGAATTAATGATCAAGCCGATCAGTAAGTAGCCAATAATAAATGATCTTTAAGTGATCTGGAAGAAATGAAAGCGATTGTCTTCACCCGCCACGGATCACCGGATGTTCTTCAACTCAACGAGGTGGAGAAACCTAGCCCTAAAGAAAATCAACTCCTGATAAAGGTTCATGCTGCGGCGCTAAATGCCCTTGACTCGCATCTCCTGAG
Source organism: Cyclobacteriaceae bacterium (assembly GCA_025358195.1). GTDB lineage: Bacteria > Bacteroidota > Bacteroidia > Cytophagales > Cyclobacteriaceae > ELB16-189. Next base: position 465 of record JANYKP010000083.1, on the reverse strand, counting down.
AGGCGTACCGTACGTTGCCCGACTGATCGACTGGCTGGGCAAACCCAAACTCAAAACACCTGGCGTAGATCTGGCCGGCAGGGTAGAGGCAATTGGTAACGCGGTGACCCGGTTTAAAGTTGGCGATGAAGTATTCGGGAGTGGTCGCAGCGCCATGGCCGAATACGCAGTAACTCTTGAAAGTAGGGTAGCCCTTAAGCCCGCTACAGTGACATTCGAAACGGCTGCGGCCGTATCAGTAGCAGGTCTTACTGCCCTGCAAGGTCTGAGGGATTACGGGGAGATTAAATCCGGGCAACAAGTTTTGATTCACGGTGCCGGCGGTGGTGTGGGTACTTTTGCTGTACAGATCGCCAAATCATTCGGCGTTGAAGTCACGGCCGTGTGCGGCACAAAAAATCTGGAAATGGTGCGCTCGATTGGTGCCGATCATGTAATCGATTACACGCAGCAGGATTTCACCCG
>JANYKP010000074.1 GCA_025358195.1 Cyclobacteriaceae bacterium | reverse complement strand
TTAATACCCTCCAGTAACGTAACGGATTTCTTCCAATCGCCGGCAGCGGACCACGATCCTATCATTTCTCTTCTGGCATAGGCCAGGGGTCCGATTACAGCAACCTGTTTTACCTCCTTCGATAAGGGCAATAACAGTTTTTCCTGCCTTGGCACCTGGCCATTTTTTAGGAGGACAATGGACTTCCTGGCAACGTCCCGTGCAGCTTCCAGAAACTCAGGCTTCATCACCGTATTTTTCTCACGTTCACCATCGCTGTAGCGATATGGATCATCAAACAAACCCAGTTCAAATTTCCTTTTAAGAATTCTTCTTACAGAGGTATTGATTAATTGTTCATTGATTGTCCCCTTTTTTACCAGTTTCGCAAGCGCCTCCTCGTAAAAGCCCGCCTGCATGTCCATGTCCACACCGGCCTCCAGAGCGAGTGCTGCGGCAGAAGCAGTATCGGCTACTACGCCGTGCGAAATCATTTCCATAATGGACGTGTAATCACTGACGACAAATCCATTGAACTTCAATTCCCCACGAAGTAAATCGGTCATTAAATATTTACTGCCGGAAGCCGGTATACCATCAAATTCATTGAAGGAAGACATAACCGTAGCTGCACCAGCTTTTATTGCTGCTGCATACGGAGGTAGGTAAACTTCCCGGAACATTCTTTCTGACATGTCTACCGCATGGTAATCGCGGCCGGCTTGTGCGGCACCGTATGCTGCAAAATGTTTGACACACGCCATTACTGAGTTTAATTCACCAACGCCCTTTCCTTGCAAACCCCTGACGCGTGCCTCCGCTATTCGAGAACCGAGATAGGTATCCTCCCCTGAACCTTCGGCTATTCTGCCCCAACGCGGATCCCTTGCAATATCCAGCATCGGAGAAAAAGCCCAATGTAATCCTTCAGCGGAAGCCTCCTCGGCAGCTATCCTATCCGACTTTTCAATCGCTTCCAGATCCCAGCTGGCAGCGGCACCGAGTGGGATGGGAAAAATGGTTCGATGGCCATGTATCACATCGTAACCAAAAATCAAAGGAATGTGCAGTCGGGTTTCTTTCACCGCCATCTCCTGAAGCTCGCGCGTGTACTTGGCAGTGAACGCATTGAAAATGGCACCAACCCGTCCTTTTTTTATATCCTCTTTATAACCTTGTCGCATGGTGGGACCCGTAACGTCCCAATCGCTGGTGTAGAGCGAAAGTTGACCCACCTTTTCTTCCAGGGTCATTACATTGATAAGGGAGTCAATCCTTGAATCAACACGATTGGTTTTATTTTCTTTATTGCATGCGGTCAATAGCGCCGCAAGACAAATAAGTGTAAGGAATTTTTTCATAACACCTTTTGGTTGTTTTCAATTAAAATTGAGCTTGGTCATGGCAGGTTGTACCTCCGGCGACGACATGAAAAGATTCCACAATAAACCCGTCCTGTAGTTTTCAATCATCACAACAATCGGTCCCTGGTCGATGGCGAGATAGGATTTGGCTGTCCAGCCTTCTGATATATTAAAGGCATCATAAAATCCGTAGTCACCCCACATTCTATCACCCAGTGTATAGTAAAAAAACTTCAGCGCCTTCATGGATTCAACGGGTGTGTAAGGAAAGGAAGATAACGCTGCTGTTGGGGCGATAACGCCTAGATCATTGCCGGGTGAATGGGCAGCGTATCCATTTTGATTGTCGCTGGCCGTAAGGCCCCAGCATTCATCGCTATAACCAGCCCACCGTTTAGGGTTTGCCGCGCAATACGCATGGTTGATCAAACTGGCGTTTACATTTTGAGTCCAATAGTTGGCGTAGTCATCAGAGAAATGAGGATTGAGCCCCAAGTAGGAATAATGCACCCAAAACAAAGGCGACGGACTTTCCAGCGGTAAGGTATATCCATAATACAGGCTGTTCTTTACGATCGCCCCGTTCTTCCCAAAGCCATTGGTGTACACTATTTTTGGTATGGAATGCGTTGGTGAGGCGGCGGCTAAAAAATATGTAATCTGTTCTTCAAAATAGCCGGATAATGCAAAGTTCATATCCCATTGATACGTTGGCGACCAATGCCAATAAAGAACATTGCTGGCATTTTTGCGATACCAATCCCATTCAACTGTTTCGTACAGTTTTGTGATCCGTCGGATGAGATTATTACCTACTGTGTCTGCTGGTTGTAAGTACTGGCGGAAGGTAAGAAGACCTTGCACCAAGAAGGAGGTTTCAACCAAGTCGCCGCCGTTATCCTTCGTGCTAAAAGGAATCACGCTCCCGGTGCTGCCGTTCATCCAGTGAGGCCAGGCTCCATGAAAGCGGTTAGCCGTTTCAAGAAACGTTACAATTTTTTTCAGGCGAAGGACGCCATCCAGGTGGGTTATAAAACCACGATCCATTCCTACGATGATGGCCATCAGGCCGAAACCGGAACCCCCTGTGGTCACTAAATCACCAGATGTGTTACGCTCGCGAGCCAGGCCAGATACAGAATGACCAAGATCCCAGAAATATTTAAAGGTTTGTTGTTGCGTTTTGGTTAATAGTTGATCGTCTGTGATGGTTGGAAATTTAGGGGTTGGGTCTATTTGTGTTACAATTTTGACAGATGAATTCGTTCCAAATTTCTTTTTAGAGACTGCCCCTACCGTATTTGAAATAGTGAGATAATAGACGCTCAAATATTTTAGTGAACCCGAAGGATTAATGATAACTGCACTGTCCTGGTGACTGAAGGAAACAGTAAGAGGGACATTGCCGATAGGGCTTGATAAAATAATACCATCTGTTACCGTCAGCCTATCTACCGGTTCAGAAAAGTAAAGAGTTACCTGAGGGTTTATGGAAGTGCTTGTATAGGTATAGCTAAGGGGACGCGTATCTAACGTAATGTTGGTCAACACAAAAGGGCTTTGTGATGTTGGAGGAGGATTATTCTTTGCACATGAAACAAGGATATAAAAGGCAATAAAAAAAAAATGAAAGTATCTACGTTTCATTATGTTTAAATTATTGGAAAGAGAAAAAGAGGGCGCACAAAAAATAGGCGCCCTCCCATTCCGTAAGCCAAAACTATCGTCCAGCAGTTCCTAAATTAAACAATGCTGTTACATCCTTTTGGGCAAGGACGGTATTAAAAACTCGAACATCATCAATTGACGCTGTTGCCAATGGAGCCCAATCCGGACGAGTTGCGCCTGCAAAACCAAGGTCGCTTGAAGCCATACTTCCAAAAACTGCCAGCGCTGGTACTCTCATTTTCATAGCACCAGCCGTTACTCCGCGATGCGTATATCCACCGACAGAAACACCGTTTGCATATAGGTAGAACAATCCGGTAGAACCTTCCCATGTCATCACATAATGAACCCAATCTTTACCTCCTTTAAAATACGCACCCGTTTGGCCGTCAGGATGGCTCGCATCGGCTGGATCATTATTTTTTACTGCCAGGTTATCTTCTCCTCTTTGAGAATTATCAGGCATGGTTGTGCTGAGATAGTTTTTCAACTCCAACGTATCAGAGGCTGGCAAATGGCGTCCTGTTTCTGCAGTCGCCTGAATATTTCCCCAAAAATCTGTGGATGTAGGAATGATTCCAAAAAAGGAAGTGTAACCACCACCAGCAACACCTTTTTGACCTCTTACATTTACCCACAGACTCACGGTAAAATTACTTAATGCGGTGGCTGTGTTTATTTTAGTAATAGCAGGATAAACCAATGCTCCTTTTGTCAATTGTAGTGCTTTACCTATTTTACCAGTGGTAAAAGCAACAGTTCCCAACGTCTTCGTTGGTGCAGTGCTTGATATAGCTTCATTGTTGGTATCATCAAATGTCCAGTGTGCAACAAGGTTAGTAGCCGCCACCTCATTGGAGTTGTTATACCCATCAATGGCTGGCAACTCACTTTTCTTAGAGCAACCCGCAAAAAATAGAAGCGCCATGACTACAGCACTTGTCAGGAAATAATTAATCATTTTTTTCATTTTTTTAATTTTAATTAAAACATGTTGAATTGAGTTGTTATAAAGCCAAAGATCTAAACAAACAGGGGGAGCCACGCGTATCAAAAGTTGAATTCATAATTTTCGATTTAGTATCCAGTATTTTGTGTCAATTTATTTCCGCTCAGAATAATCTGCGAGTTCGGTACGGGTAACAGTTCATGCTTTCCATCTACGAAATTTGTTTTGCCGGAAGCACGCATCACCTGCCCGGCCTTACCCTGTCTTACCAAGTCCCAGAATCGATCATGCTCCATCGCAAATTCCAACCTTCTCTCTTTCCATATGTCGTCCAGCGTGAGGCTTCCTTTGGAAGGGAGCCCTGCACGTTGCCGTATCTGATTGACCTTTCCAAGCGCATTGCCCGATCCTGTATGAAATGCGGCTTCTGCATTCATTAGCAATACTTCTGCATATCTCAAAATATGGATATTCTTTGGTCTGTTCTTATCGTTCGGGTTTGCATATTGCTCTTTCGCTACGCTTGTATAGGCTTTATAATTGTAATACAGGTTTTGAACGGAATCAGAACTGGGTATTCTACGTCCGTCCCACAGGATTGTTCCTTTGTGTGCGCCTGAATTATCAATGAAAATAATAGTAGCATTCTTGCGTAAGTCGCCAGGCTCGTAGGTATTAATCAAGTCAGGTGTTGGGTCATTGAAGCCATAGCCCAAATCATCCCAACCTCCTTTACCTCCAACCCGGGGCCCTTGGCAAACGACATAATTGTCTATTCCAAAATTACCGTTATTAAACTTGCCCGACTCTATTTCAAAGATCGATTCGATGTTGTTATCACCGGCTTGTCTCCAGATGGTGGCATAATCATTTACTAAAGAATATTGACCTGAACTAATGACGGCATCGGATAATGCCTGGGATTTGACCCACTGCTTTTGGTACAAATAAACCTTCGCCAGCATTGTTTGTGCGGATCCTTTTGTAACGTGACCGGGTATCGCCTGCGTACGTGTTGGAAGATTATCGATAGCAAATTGAAGGTCCCGAGCGATGCTGTCATACACCATACTGGATGCAGCACGGGTTACGAACGAAGGATCACCATTAGCATCCATAAGGTCTTTCGGCACACGCAGTACTAACGGCACATCGCCAAACATTCGGACGAGATTGAAATATAAATAACCACGAATAAACCTCACTTCCGCTTGATAGGTCTTCAGTTGTTTGGGGTCAATGGAAGAGGATTTTGTTAATTGAACCAACGCTTGGTTGGCTGCACCGATTCCATTGTAATGCCCGCTCCAGATCGTCTCGCAAAATTTATTGGTGGAGGTCAACGTAAAATTATCAATGTCACCAATCGGTACAGCCTGATCCGATGCCGTACTTCCTTTATCCGCATCATCTGAAATCGTACACGTTACGCTGATCAAACCCCACCCATGCACATCACCATTTCCAAAACAGTCACCCTGTGTTAAGCTGTTGTAAACGCCAGTTACTAGCTTTTGTGCCAGATTGGGATCCAAATCTACCGTCTCCCCTCCCTGAACTTTTACATCAAGAAATTTTTCATCACACGAGAAAATAGTCAATGATAAGAGTAGTATCGTTACTGCTTTGTAGGATGTTCTTTTCATTTCTTTAACTATTGATTACAAAAAAATTAAAATCCTATATTGACCCCAACGGCTATCGTTCTTGTTGTAGGGTACGCCGACAATTCTATACCAGAACCGATCACATCTCCCGGTAACTCAGACGTAAATCCACTGTATTTCTTAAACGTGAAAAGGTTTTGCGAGGTAGCGTATATTCTAAAGCTTGAAATACTAAATCGACTTAACGCTGCGGGGGGTATGGTATAGCCAACTGTAAGATTGTTGATGCGGAAAAAGGTGCCGGATTCAACAAAATAATCCGAGGCTAACTGATTGCCTGTATTTGCTACTGGCTCGCTCTGATTATGATTGGCAGGTGTCCACCGATCATACACCACCGATTTCTCTATGTTATCGGTACCTAAAATTCGTACGCCTTTTTTACCATTGTAAACCTTGTTACCGACATTGCCATAAATGCTCATGTTAAAATCCCATTTTTTATAGTTGACGCCAAGGTTAACACCGAAGTAGGCGATGGGTTGATACGATCCCACATATTGCCGGTCCTTATTATCGATCACTCCGTCTCCATTGGCATCCAGATATTTAAAATCACCCGCACGAGCGGTGGGCTGAATTTGCTTTCCGTTTTGATCAACATAGCCCGCAGCCTCCCCATCTGTATTAAATACACCGATGGTTTTTAATACATAGAAACTTCCAACCGGATGGCCTACATCCGTATTGGTAACAAAACCCTGCGAACCGACGCCACCACCCTGCACGGGCAATCCACCATTTAACGAAACGACATTATTTTTATTGAACGTTGCGTTGGCGCTGATTGTATACGACAAGTTGTCGTTTATTTTATTTTTCCAATTAAGCACAATTTCCAAACCTTTATTCTGAATGACGGCTGCATTGGTCAACACAACATGATCGAGATCATAAATGGTGGAGAATACAGGTTTGTTAATAAGCGCATTTTTAACTTTCTTATCATAGTAATTGACTTCCCCGGTGAGTTTAGATTGAAATATTCCAAATTCAACGGCCAGATCATATTCTTCTGTCACTTCCCAGGTTATGTTTGGGTCTTTAAACTGATTGATTTGTGCACCGTTTGTTGCAGCAGTCGTACTTCCATTAAACGGATACGGTAAATTCAGTGCCACTGTATTTATGTAAGAGTCGCTTGGTATCTGGTCGTTACCGACTTTACCATACGACGCACGTACTTTCAACAAGTCAAAGATTTTTTGGTTCTGCATGAAATTTTCGCGCGTGGCAATCCAGGCCAATCCAACGGATGGGTATTGCTGCCACCGGTTCTTACTTGGCAACCGTGAGCTTCCATCCCTTCGAATGGTAGCTGTCAAAAGATACTTCCCATCATAACCATAGTTTATTCTCGCCAGAAAGGAATTTCGGGTCCACGCATCGGCACTGGCATCATTGGTCGACGTGTTAGCATCTCCTGTATTGAGGTACCAAAGGTTAGGATCTGCCGGTACATCCCGGCGAAATGCAGTGAAAGAACTCAGGTTAAATTTTTCTGCTGTCGTACCTCCTAAAAATGTAAACTCGTGCTTATCCACTTTCTTTGTGATGGTGAACGTATTGTCCCATACCCATCGGAACGACTGTGTATTCTTGACAGCAAGAGAACTTAATGCGCTACGCTGATTTCCACCTGCCACCACGAACGTCGAATTATCACTTTCAAATTGATAATTGTATGCGCGATTGAGTGAATTGCGCATGTCAAAACCAAAAGATGACTTCAGTGTAAGCCAGGATAGTGGCTTGACTTCTAAAAAAGTGGATCCTTGCAAGCGGTCCTCTTTCACCTTGATGCTATTGTTTTTAATATCCAACAATGGATTCCCTACATTTTGGTAGGCGGAAGTATTTCCATACTTGCCATCGACACTATTTGGAATAATCGGCGCCGCACGGTACGCATCGTTGTACACCGAGCCAACATTCCCGAACGGGTCAATATTAATATTGTTAAATCCATTTTTGTTTATGCTGTTGGCGTAGGATGCAGTAATACCAAATTTTATATTATCTGTTATTTTGTATTCGTTATTCAGTCGGAGGTTTAATCGCTGAAAAGAATTGTCTAGCACGATTCCATTGTCATTCAGATATCCCACATTAAAAAGATAAGTCGCTTTATCTGTACCGGAAGAGAGCGAAAGATTATGATTCTGCTGCCAGCCATTCCGTAATATGGTCTTGTACCAATCTGTATCGTAC